>NZ_JBKJFM010000039.1:0-40097 GCF_046614825.1 Streptomyces nanhaiensis | reverse complement strand
GCCGGCCCGCGGCGCTTGGTGACGGTCTCGCGCCGCAGCCCGCCGCGTTCGGCGTCCGGCCCGGTGCACAGGTCGAGCAGGACCTGGCCCTTGCGGATCTGCGGCCTGCGCACGATCCGCGCCGCGGCGGGCGTGCCGCCCGGGCCGCCGTCCGCGCCGGGGCGGACGGCGGCGACGTAGGAGAACTTCTCGTCCTCGTACGCCAGCGAGCCCCCCTTGACCTGCCGGTGCAGGGAGGAGCGGCTGACGCGGGCGGCGAAGTGGCACCAGTCCGAGCCCGGCTCTATCGGGCAGGCGCCGCTGTGCGGGCAGGGGGCCAGGACGCGCAGTCCGGCGCCGATCAGCCGTCCGCGCGCCTCGATGATCCGCCGGTAGCCGTCCGGGGTGCCGGGCTCGACGACCACCACCGCCCGCCGGGCCGCCGCGGCGGCGGCGTCCACCAGAGCGTGCCGGGCGTCCTCGGGCAGTTCGTTCAGTACGTAGGAGACGGTGACCAGGTCGGCCGCGTCCAGCCCCGGTGCGGCGCCGATGCGCTCCTGCCGCCACTCGGCCCCGCGCAGGGCGGCCGAGGCGGATCCGGCGGCCAGCTCGCGGCCGAGGGCGAGGGCCGGGGCGGAGCGGTCCAGCACGGTGGTCGCCCGTGCGCCCCCGGTGTCCGCCGCGCCGTCGCCCCAGACCGCGGCGGCGGCCCACACGGCCGCGCCCGTTCCCCCGCCCACGTCCAGGTGGGTGGCCGGATCCAGGTGCGGGGCCCGGTCGGCGAGGGCGTCCAGGGCGGCGCGGACGGCCTCGAAGGTGGCGGGCATGCGGTAGGCGGCGTAGGCGGCGACGTCGCCGCGGTCGCGCAGGACGGGGGCGGCAGCCGAGGCGTTCCCCCGGTAGCCGGTGATCAGCCGCTCGACCGCTCCGGCGGCCTGCCGGGGCGGCAGCCCGTCGAGGAGGCGGGCGAGCGCGTCGCGCAGCTCTTCGTCGATGTGGAGGGGGGCGAACACCGGGCCAAGTGTAGGCGGGCGGCCACCCGCGCCCGCCGCCCCGCCGTCCGCCCCGTAGTCCGCACCACCGTCCGCCCCGCCGTCCGGCGGGATCTCCCTTCCGGCGGATTCCCCCGGGTTCGTTCCCGTTCGCGCCCGGGGGCCGCGGAGCGATCTTTCTTGTCACGCATATGCCATAGGTCGTTGCATACCTTCGTGGCGTTCACCTCCTCCTTCCGGGAGGGAATCCGGATCATCGGATTCGATTGTGTTCGGCTGCGCACTCGGGGGGCAGACGATGCAGTGGAGTTGGGAAAGCAGCTCTGAATCGAGGAGGACCGATGCACAGGGAAGGCCGCCCGCCGGAGCGATTGACGAACCGCTCACCGCAGTCCGGGGACCGGGCGCGGGAGATAACGCGCGGTTTCCTCCGGGCGGCCGAGCCGAACGCGTCGAAGACGGATGTGGACGCCGTGCTGCTGGGCGTCTCGGAGCTGGTGTCCAACGCGGTCCGCCACGCCGGCGGGGTGACGGACTTCCGCCTGGACTCCGTGGAGGGGGGCGTGCTGGTCGAGGTCTCGGACGCCAGCGTCCGGCGGCCGCGGACGGTCCAGATAAACCCCTCCGTCCCCGGCGGCTTCGGCTGGCTGCTGGTGCGCGAGCTGGCCACCGAGGTCACCGTCACCCTCCACCCGGGCGAGGGCAAGACGATCCGGGCGTCCTTCCCGATCCGGACCGCCTGACGCACGGGCCCGGAGCCGGGCCGGTGCGTCCTTCCCCGTTGCATCGCGCACGCGCCCGCGCGCCGGGCGGAAACGGCCGCCGCGGTACGGCTCCCCCCGTCCCGCCCTTTTGCCAACTCCCCCGACGCACAGCACACTTGGTCAATCGTGGGGAGAATGCAGCGCGCCCGCCGCGGCGTCGTGTGGATGGCACTGGCACTCCTGTTATGGGGGCTGGCCGCCGCCGTCGTCCTCCTGCGGGACGCCCCACCGCTGCGCGGCGGCTCGCCGGTCGAGATCGGCGGTCTGGCGATGGCCGTCGCCGGGGCTGCCATGGCCGCGCACGGCCTGCGCCTGGCGCGCCTGTCCCTCAACGCCTCGCAGCCGGACCACAAGCGCCTCCTGTCCGACTTCAGGCACCGGGTCGTCACCTCCCTCAACAGCGCGCCCCAGAGCTACTTCGACGGCCCCGGCGACATCATCCCCCTGAGCTTCCGGGACGCCGCCTCCCCGGGGACCGACAGGACGGAGCCGCTGGCCGAGTACTTCGACGGCCTGCCCTCCCACCGGAACCGCCTGGTCGTCCTGGGCGAGCCCGGCTCCGGCAAGACCACCGCCGCCATCAGGCTGATGACGGACCTGCTCGACCGGTGGCAGGAGGGGCAGCCCGTCCCGGTGCGCGTACCGCTGTCCGCCTGGAACACCGAGCGGAAGCTGACGGACTGGCTCGCGGACCACCTGGCGGATCGCGAGCTCACCCCCTCGCGGGCCGTGGCGCACGAACTGCTCGAAGCCCGGCTCGTCCTGCCGATCCTCGACGGACTCGACGAGATGGACCCGCCCGGCACACGGCCGCGCGACTCCAGGGCGCTCGACGCGATCGGGCGCCTGAACAAGGACTACGGCCTTCCCGGGGGCAGGGCCCGGCTGGTGGTGGTCTGCCGGACCGGGCAGTACGAGCGGCTCAGCCGGAAGGCGGGGCTCGAACACGCCGCGGTCGTCACGCTCCGGCCGCTCGACAGCGCCCGGCAGCTGGAGTTCCTGCGCGCGAGCGGCCTGCGGGACGAGACGGGGCGGTGGCGGCGGGAGTGGCGCGGTGTCGCCGAGGCGCTCACCTGGAGCGGCTCCCCGCGCGGCCTGGCCCGCGTACTGGACACCCCCTGGAAGATGGCGCTGCTCACCACCGTCTACAAGGAGCGCGACGAGGACCACCGCCTGGTGCGCTCTCCCGCCGACCTGCTGTCGATGCCTCCCCAGGAGGTGCCGGACCACCTGCGCGGGCTGTACGTGCGCGCGGCGACCACGACCCGCAACGCGCACCCCGGGCCGGGCTCAAGGCGGCGTCGCGACCCGGCGAAGGTCGAGGAGTGGCTCGTCCTCCTGGCACGCCACCTGCGCGACGGCGACCGGCCCTCCGGGCGGGAGCCCCGCCCGGACGGCGGGGCGGGCCCGGAGACGGACCTCGTCCCGCACCGGCTGTGGCCGCTGGGGAAGGGCTATGTCGCCTCCATGGAGATATCGCTGTGGGCCCTTCCGTTCACCGTCTCCATCAATCTGGCCGAGCGGCTCGGTTTCGTCATCCCCCCGGGCAGCTTCCTGGCCCTCGCCGTGCTGTCCTTCGTGCTCCTCGTGGGACCGCAGGCGGTGATGGCCCGCAGTACGCACCAGCCGGTGCCGCGCCGGCTGGACTGGGGGCGGGCGGCCGACTGGAGGTACGCCGCCCTGGGCCTGCTCTACACGGCCGGCCTCGTGCTGTACCTGCTGGACGGGCTGCGCGACCGGCCTGCCCTGTACACGGCGATAGCGCTCGGCTACCTGGCCCCGTTCCCGGTCGTCGGCGCGGTGTGGCCGGTGGCCGGCCACCCGCAGGCCGCACTGACCGGGCCGCGCGATCCGCTGCGCGCGGAGCTGCGCTGCGCGGCGGCGCTCGCGGTCTCCGTGTCGCTGTCGGCGGGGGCGCTCTCGGCCCATCTGATGGAGTCCGCATCGGGCTTCCTCTACGGCGCCCTGTTCGCCTTCCTCCCGGTCCTGAGCCTCTCGGCGCCCGCCTGGCGCCGCTACACGGCGTTCAAGCTGACGGTGGTCGGCCGGCTGCCGGCAGGGCTGGGCTCCTTCCTCGACTGGTGCTGCGAGGCGGGGCTCCTGCGTGTGGAGGGGCTGGCGTACCAGTTCCGCCACCGGGAGCTCCAGGACTGGCTCGCGCGATCCGAGGCCGGATCCGAACCGGCACGCTGACCGCCCCCTCGGGCAGATCCCCGGCGCCTCCCCGCCCGCGCCGACCCGCCTCGGCCCTGAGGCGCGGCGGGGCCGGTGGCGCTACCGTGTGACGAGGGGGTCACGCTTCGAAAAGGGGGACGGGGAATGCTGGAGCAGGCTCTGGCGGCGCTGGCCGCCGCCGGGGGCACGGCGGTGGTGCAGGCCGCGGGCACGGAGGCGTGGACGGCGGTGCGGGACGCGGTGGCCGGCTGGTTCGGCCGGGGCGACGAGCGGCGCGAGCACGCCGAGCTGGAGCGCCTGGACCGCACCGCCGCCGAGCTGGAGCCGGGCGGGCCGGAGCCGGGCGGGAGCCGGGACCGGGGCGGGGAGCCCGGAGCCGCCGGGGCCGGGGCGGTGCGCGTCCGCCACGAGGCCGCCTGGCAGGCTCGCTTCGAGAACCTCCTGGAGAGCGTGGACGGCGACGAGCGCGCCCGCCTCGCCGGTGAGCTGCGCGCCCTGCTGGAGCGCCACTCCCCCGCGGGCGTCCCGCCCGCCGGCCCCTCCGTCGGCCGGGACGGGATGGCCGTGGGCGGGGACGTCCACCTCCGCGCGGACGGCGGCGTCGCCGGCGGGGTGATCCACGGCGGCGCCCATGTCCACCCTCGGCCGCCCGGTCCGTCCCAGGGCTGAACGGACCGGGTGCGGACGGCACGCCTCTGTCCGCCGAGGCGTACGTCCAGGCCCCGGGCGGCATCGGCGCCGGGCACATCGACCGGGCCAGTCTCCACACCCACTACCACTCCGATCCCCGCCCCCGCCCCGGCGTCTCCTGGCCGCATCTGGTCGGGGTGCCGCCCAGGGAGGCGGACTGCTTCCAGGACCGGGCCGCCGTGCGCGAGCTGGAGCGCGCGCTGGACGGCGGCGGCACGGCGGTGCTGTGCCAGGTGCTGTCCGGCATGGGCGGGGTCGGCAAGACCCAGCTCGCCGCCCACCACGCCCGCCGGGTCCTGGCGGCGGGCGGCGTGGACCTGCTGGTGTGGGCCACCGCCGCGACGCGCGAGGCGGTCGTCGCCGCCTACGCCCAGGCCGCCGCCGGGATCCTGTACTCCGACCCGGATCTGCCCGAGACGGCGGCGCGGGAGTTCCTGGCCTGGCTGGAGCACCGGCCCGGCCCGGAGCAGCGCCGCTGGATGGTGGTGCTGGACGACGTGGCCGACCCGGCCGACCTGCGCGGCCTGTGGCCGCCGGCGAGCCCGCTGGGCCGCACCCTGGTCACCACCCGCCGCCGGGACGCGGCCCTGACCGGGCCGGGCCGCCGCCTGGTGCCGGTCGGACTGTTCAGCCCCCGGGAGGCGAGGGCGTACCTGGCCGCGTCCCTGGCCGCCCGCGGCCGCCATGAGCCGGATGGGGAACTGGATTGTCTGGCAGGCGAGTTGGGGTACCTGCCGCTGGCCCTGTCCCAGGCCGCCGCCTATCTGATCGACTCCGGTCTGGACTGCGCCGCCTACCGCGCCCTGCTGGCCGACCGCGCCCGCGACCTGGCCGACGCCCTGCCCGATGCCGGGGCCCTGCCCGACGACCAGGCCGCCCCGCTGGACGCGGCCTGGTCGCTGTCGGCGGACCGCGCCGACCGGCTGCGCCCGTACGGCCTGGCCCGCCCCATGCTGCGCCTGGCCGCGATGCTCGACCCCAACGGCATCCCGGCCTCCGTCCTGACCTGCGGCCCCGCCCTGGCCCACCTCACCGACCACCTCGCCGACCGGGCCGCCGCGCAGACCGCCGACCACGCCCCGGACCGGGCCGGTCCGCCCGGCCCGCCCACCCGGGGGGTCACCGCCGAGGAGGCCGTCGGCGCGCTGCGGGCCCTGCACCGCCTGAGCCTGATCGACCACTCCCCCGGCACCCCCCGCAGGGCGGTGCGCGTCCACCAGCTCATCCAGCGCATCGCCCGCGACTCCCTCGGCCCCGGACGGCGCGACGCCCTGGCCCGTACCGCCGCCGACGCGCTGATGGCCGCCTGGCCGGAGGTGGAGCGCGACACCGCCCTCGCCCAGGCGCTGCGCGCCAACACCGACGCCCTGGCCCGGTACGCGGGAGAGGCCCTGTACCGGCCCGAGACCCACCCGCTGCTCTTCCGCTCAGGCCGCAGTCTGGGCAACGCCGGTCAGGTCGCCGCCGCCCTGGTCCACTTCCAGCACCTGGCCGACTCCGTGGGCGCCCGGTTCGGCCCCGACCACCCCGACACCCTCAACGCCCGGCACCGGCTCGCCCACTGGCACGGCATGGCGGGAAAGGTGGAGTACGCCGAAACGGCGCTCACCGGGATCCTCGCCGACTATCTGAGGGTGCTGGGCCCGGACCATCCGGGCACCCTGGGCGTCCGGCACAACCTGGCCCGCTGGCGCGGCGCGGCAGGTGACACCACCGGTGCCAGGACGGCCTTCGCGGAACTGTTCACCGACCGCCTGCGCGTCATCGGCCCCGACCACCCCGACACCCTCGCCACCCGCCACGAACTCGCCCGCCTGCGGGGAAGGACGGGCGACCACGCCGGGGCCATCGCCACCTTCACCGATCTGCTCGCCGACTGCCTGCGCCTCCTGGACCCGGACCACCCCCGCACCCTCGCCGCCCGGCACGAACTGGCCCGGTGGCGCGGCGCGTCGGGCGACATCGCGGGCGCCAGGGCGGCTTTCGCCGAGCTGCTCACCGACCGCCTGCGCATCATCGGCCCCGACCACCCCGACACCCTCGCCACCCGCCACGAACTGGCCCACCTGCGGGGAAAGGCGGGCGACCGCGCCGGAGCCGTCGAGACCTTCACCGGCCTCCTCACCGACTACCTGACGGTGCTGGGCCCGGACCACCCCGGCACCCTGGGCGTCCGGCACAACCTGGCCCGCTGGCGCGGCGCGGCCGGGGACCCCGCGGCGGCCGTGACCGCGCTCACCGACCTCCTCGCCGACCGGCTCCACATCCTCGGCCCCCACCACCCCAGCATCGCCGCCACCCGCGCCGACCTCGCCTACTGGCGCGGCCGGGCGGAGACCGACGGCCGCCACGTCCCCCGGCAGCCCCCCGCGCCCCGGGCGGAGGCGCGCGACCCGGACCCCCGGCGGCCGTCCCCCGAGCCCGGCGGAACGGGGTGATCCGCACGACTCCCCCACCCGGCAGGCGGCCGGGGACTACGATCTGCCAGGGGTTTCGAAGCCGCATGTCCTCCTTTGGCCGGTTCCGCGGAGAACCGGCGCGCGCTTGGCGGGCGGACGGGCGGCCGCGGCTTACGGGACGGGCGCGACGGATGCGACGGGCGCCCGCGGGGTGACAGGCACGACGGGAGACGTGATCGCGTGATCGACCGCAAGGCACTGCTGGCCGACCTGATCAAGCAGGTCAGGACCGCCGAGGCGGATCTCGACCGGCAGGTGCGGGACGGCGAGGCCGTCCTCAAGCCGCTGCGCGCCGAGTACGGCAAGGAGAGGAAGGCCGATCCGAAGGGCACCCCGAAGTGGGCGGCCTGGGTGGAGGCGCGGGCGGACGAACTGCCCGCGGAGCGCGGGGAGCGGGTACGGGCGGCGCAGTCGGTCGCGGGCAGACTGCGGGACGAGTACGACCGGGCCTTCGAGATCGGCCGCACGGGCGCGCCCTGGAGCCAGTGGCTGGGCGAGCGGGTCACGCAGGTCGCGGTGGCGTGGGTGCTGGGCACGGTGTTCGTGCGGTTCTGCGAGGACAACCACCTGATCCCCGAGCCGTACGTCACGGGCCCGGACATCGACCGGCGCGAGCTGGCCGAGACCCGCTACGACCACTACGCGGAGACGGACGCCGACCCCACCTACCGGGGCTGGCTGGAGAAGGCGTTCGCCGACATCGGCTCGGGCCAGGCCGGCCGGCTCCTGTTCGACCGGCGGCGCAACCCGCTGTACCAGATCCCGCTCTCCCACGACGGCGCCCGCGAACTGATCGAGTTCTGGCGCGAGCGCGACGAGACCGGCGCCCTCGTCCACGACTTCACCGACCCGCTCAACGAGGACGGCACGGAAGGGTGGGACACCCGCTTCCTGGGCGACCTGTACCAGGACCTCAGCGAGGCGGCGCGCAAGACGTACGCGCTGCTGCAGACGCCGGAGTTCGTGGAGGAGTTCATCCTCGACCGGACGATGAACCCGGTCGTGCGGGAGATGGGCGACCGCTTCGGCGAACTGAAGATGATCGACCCGACCTGCGGGTCCGGGCACTTCGTGCTCGGCGCGTTCCGCCGCATGGTCCGCCTGTGGGCCGAGCGGCGGCCGGGTACGGACGTCCACGAGCGGGTCCGGGCCGCGCTGGATTCCGTGCACGGCGTGGACATCAACCCCTTCGCGGTCGCCATCGCCCGCTTCCGCCTGCTGGTCGCCGCCATGGCGGCGAGCGGTGTGCGGACGCTGGAGGAGGCGGCGAAGTACGAGTGGCCGATGCACCTGGCGGTGGGCGACTCCCTCATAAAGGAACGACAGCTCGAACTGACGCTGGGGGGCGAGGAGTCCGGCGACCCTCTTGCGGAGTTCTCCTACGGCACCGAGGACGTGCACGAACACCCCGGCATTCTGGAGCCGGGCCGCTACGACGTGGTGGTGGGGAATCCGCCGTACATCACGGTCAAGGACAAGAAGCTCAACGCGCTGTATCGGGAGCTGTACGCCTCCTGCGCCGGAACATATGCCCTGTCGGTGCCGTTTGCCGAACGGTTCTTCCAACTGGCCAAGGTCGGAGCGCCCGACGGCAGCGGCTACGGCATGGTCGGCCAGATCACCGCCAACTCCTTCATGAAGCGTGAATTCGGGACCAAACTGATCGAGGAATACTTCGCCCATAAGGTCGAACTGACCGAGGTCATCGACACCTCTGGCGCATACATTCCCGGGCACGGCACCCCGACAGTGATCCTGATTGGCAGGCGGCGCGGAGGGAATGCGCGCTCAGCAACTGTCCGCACGGCACGCAGCGTACAAGGAGAGCCCGGCATTCCCGAAAAGGGAGAAGAGGGAAAAGTCTGGAGGGCTATTGTCGACCAAATCGATAAGCCCGGCTCGGCAAGCCAATGGGTCTCTGTCGACAATCTTTCACGTGAAAGATACTTCAGAAAACAGCCATGGGTACTCTCGGACGGCGGACTAGAGATGATCGACCAACTAGCCGCCGCTAGCCAGCGCAACCTCTTCGAAGCCTCTGAAGAAATCGGCGCCGGTGCCGTCACTCGCGAAGACGAAGCTTACATGATTGGCGCGGCAACACTTAGGCGTTACGGCGTACCACCAACACACCGGCGCCCCCTCGTCGAGGGGGGAGAAGTTCGAGACTACGTCGTTCACAGCCCTGTGCTTTCACTGTGGCCGTACTCCGAGCGCGACCTGAGCGCCGAAGCACCTCGCGCCGCAGAGAGACTACTCTGGCCTTCGCGTGTATTCCTTCGAGGGCGCACCGCTTTCGGCAAGACCCAGCTCCAGCGCGGACTAACCTGGTTCGAGTACTCGATGTTCTTTAGGAGGCGATACGACACGCCAATGTCAATTGCCTTTCCATTCGTTTCAACCCATAACCACTTCGCACTAAATAGAAAAAAGAGGGTGTTTATTCGAACCGCTCCTGTTATCAGACTACGGGAGGGGGCGAGCGAGGAAGAGCACCTGCGGCTTCTCGGGCTACTCAACAGCTCCGCGGCTGGTTTTTGGCTCAAGCAGGTGAGTCATGACAAAGGAAGCCAAGGCGTGAACGAAGGTTTCAAATCCCAAGATTGGGAGCGTTTCTTCGAGTTCACCGGGACTAAGCTTCAGGAATTTCCACTCCCTGCCGCATACCCCACTGCTCTCGCCACTGCCCTCGATAGTCTTGCCCAGCAGCTTGCCGCTGCCAGCCCCGCGGCCGTCGCGGCCGAGGCGGTGCCCACCGTCGGGGTGCTGCGGGAGGCGCGGGCGCGGTGGGAGGCCACGCGGGCACGGATGATCGCGTTGCAGGAGGAGCTGGACTGGCAGGTCTACACCCTCTATGGCCTGCATGACGAGGATCTGCGAGTCTCCGAGGACCCCGACGACCCCAACATCCCCGAACTGGCCCTCGGTGAGCGGGCGTTCGAGATCGTGCTCGCCCGCAGGGTAGCGACCGGGGAAGCGTCGGGCGAGTGGTTCACCCGGCACGGCTCCACCCCCATCACCGAGATTCCCGCGCACTGGCCGGCCGCCTACCGTGAGGTCGTCCAGAAGCGCATCGACGCCATCGAGTCCTCCCGCGCCATCGGGATGGTCGAGCGGCCGGAGTACAAGCGGCGCTGGGCCACCGAGGGCTGGGACGCCATGCAGGAGAAGGCGCTGCGCTCGTGGCTGCTGGACCGGATGGAGACCCGCGAGCTGTGGTTCGACGAGAGCGGCCAGCCCACCATCCTCACCCTGGCCCGCCTCACCGACGCCCTCTCCCAGGACGAGGACTTCACCGCCGTCGCCAAGCTCTACGCCCCGCGCAAGGAGTTGGCGGCCGTGGTGGCGGAGCTGATCAGCGGCGAGCACGTGCCGTTCCTGGCCGCCCTGCGCTACAAGCCCAGCGGGCTGAAGAAGCGCGCCGACTGGGAACACGTATGGGACCTCCAGCGCCAGGAGGACGCCGCCCCCGACGAGCCCGCCAAGCGCAAGATCCGCGACTCGATCCCCGTCCCGCCGAAGTACACCTCGGCCGACTTCCTGCGCCCCTCCTACTGGAAGGCGCGCGGGAAGCTGGACGTGCCCAAGGAGCGGTTCATCTCCTACGGCCAGACCAACGCCGCCACTCCGGAGCTGTACGGCTGGGCGGGCTGGGACCACCGCGAGCAGGCCCAGGCGCTGGCCACGTACTTCACCAACACCGCGCTGTCCACCGAGGAGATCACCCCGTTCCTCGCGGGCCTGCTGGAGCTCCAGCCGTGGCTGAACCAGTGGCACAACGAGTTCGACGTGCTCTACAGCGGCTCCCCGGCCGACTTCTTCGCCGGCTACCGCCAGCAGAAGCAGGGTGAGCACGGTCTGACCGACGACGACCTGCGCGCCTGGCGGCCCCAGGCCGCCACCCGAGGCCGCCGCGCCGCCAAGGCGTGACAGCAGCGCCGGTTCCTCCTTCCCCTCACCGCGTAAGGGGAAGGAGGAACCGGCGTTCACGGACCTTGAACACCGTCTCCAGCGTCACCGTCCGTCCCAGCCGGTCGAAGTCCCACTCGGCATCGCGCCACCCGCCGAGCGCCGTATCCAGCAGGCCTCTCAGGGCTGCGGCCTTCGGCACCTACGCCCCACGTGCGAACCGTCCCACCGGGTCCAGATACTTGCGTACTTCCAGAGGCGTCACGAACGTCCCCCGATCTCCGCTCTCCGCGACCTTCCTGGCCCGTGGCGGTTTCCTGGGTGGAAGTCCGTGACCGAACCGGGGCACCGTGTCCAGGAAGACGACCGACTCCCGGACTTCCTCCGGAGCGGCGGCGAGTGCGACGGGCGGGTGCGAGGTGACCAGGGGCTGGCGACCGTGCCCTGACGTGAGGGTCGCGGGATCGCTGGTCCTCCCCCGCAACCTCGACAGCAACTGCGGGACCCTGCTGGGGTGAAGACCGTTCTCCGGTTCCTCGAACATGGGGACGCCTTCATGAGCGGAGTCATGGGCCGCGGCGAGCAGTGCCAGCACTCGCAGGATGCCCGCCGACGCCGTGATGGGAGTCATGCGGTACTCATGCTTGTGCTGCAGCCAGATGTCCCACTGCCCCCACTCGGCATTGGCCTCCACCGTGATGTCCGCGAGGTCTGGAAGCAGCGCCGCCGCATCGGCCTTGAAGTCGTACCAGTTCTCGGGATCCCGCGAGAGCCGTCCCAGAACGGCACCCAGGTTCCTGCCCTCCTCGGTGAGAGGCGCGGTGTCGTATGTGGAGGAAGCGGCGCGCATGGCCTTGGGAGACGGCTCGATGATCCGCCGGTTCCTGGTCGCCGCGGCAAGTCCCTTGCCGTACCTGCTCTCCTGTACGGGGATTCCGGTGACGTGCGTCTCCCCGGTGCCGGGCCCCCACGCCGCGGGAGGGAAACCCGAGAGAGCGCACGTACTCGCGCATCTCGGCGTCGGTGAGGTGGTCGCGGACGTTGCCGACCTCCACCTCGACATGCAGCGGCTCGGGGGGATCCGCATACAGGACCCGTGTGACGGCTCTGAGGAAACACGGCCCCGACTGCCCACCCACGATGACGTCGGCCGCGATCCGCATGGTCCTGGCCGGACGGCCGTCCGGGCCTCGCCGGAAGAGTTCCTTGGGACCGCCTCGGCGGGCGTGGTCGGCCAAGGTCTGCCCGGTGGGTTCCCGGATCAGCCGACCCAGCAGGTCCACTGCTTCGAGCAGGTTCGACTTCACGGAGGCGTTGGCTCCCAGCAGCACCACGAACGGTTGCAGATCGAGGACGAAGCCTTCGAAGGACTTGTATCCGTCGATCTCGATGCGAGTGATCACCCCGAACCCGCAGTCGCGCATCAGCCGTCAACCTGCTCGGCGGGCCGGTCTTCGTTGCTGCTCCGGGGTTGGACAGGGACTCCGGACACGCCCTGGTCTGTCTGCCCGCTCCCGTCCGCCGGCTCCTCCCTGTCGGCTGTCACGGCCTCCTCGCCGTCCTTGACGACCAGCGGTTCGGCGGCGTCCACGCGCATCGCCGGGCCGTCGTCCAGTTCCAGCACCATGGCGAGTCCGCCCAGCGGCGAACGCTCGCCCCTGACACTGCGGACCGTCTTCCACAGCCCCCAGAACCTGACCTGCTGCCCGGCCTGGACCGTCACCGCCGCGATCTCCCTCTCGACGGGCACGGCCACGAGGTCCGGGGCCTTCAACTCGGCCCACACCGTCTTCCCGATCCCGCACGCGCGCCTCCGTACGCCCCAGCGGTGGGCCAGCGACTCCACGAGCAGCAGACCGCGCCCGCCCGTCTCGTCCGCGTCGGGCTTGCGCAACCTGGGCCAACCGTTCCCCGCGTCGCTCACCTCCAGCCGCAGCAGACCGTCCGACCGCGAGTGCGCGATCCGCACCCCCACCTGCCGGTCGTTCGGCACGCGCACACGTACGGCGTTGGTGACCAGCTCCGACAGCACCAGCTCCGCCGTCTCCAGCACGTCCTGTCCGACCCCCCACTCCCCGAGCACCGCCCCCAGCAGTGCCCGCGCTCTGGGCACGCTGCTACGACGGCGGGACAGCCGGAAGGTGACGTGATGCGGTGCGGCCATGGCAGCTCCCAGGGAGTCGATGCTCGACCGGAGTCCCTTGCGGAAGCGGCCAGTTGGCCGTGGGACTCCGGCGTCCATGGCCAGCAGAATGAAGGCGGATCAAGCGCACTTGCAACGTTTCCAGTAGGGATGATGTCGATGTTCCCTCTTTCGGATTAATACCATTCCCTGAAGCCTGTTGCTCTGCTAAACGTGTCGACATGCTTGCGAAGAGCAACACCCTGAACCCGTCCACCGTTCTCGGCCGCCAACTCGGAGACGAGCTGCGCCGCTTGAGGGAGGCGGCAGGACTGACGACCGTCCAGGCCGCCGAGGCTCTCGACTGCACCAAGGGCAAGATCAGCCGAATCGAGAACGGCCGGGTTGCGGTCCGGCTTCCGGACCTGACCGCCATGCTGCACGCTTACGAGGTGTCCGACCCCGACACCCGCGAGCGACTGGCCGCCCTGGCGCGCAAGGCCAACCGCCGCCGCAGGCAGGGATGGTGGAACCAGTACAGCTCCGTTCTCGCGGACACCTACCGCGACTACATCTCGCTGGAGACCATGGCGGACTCCATCCGCACTTTCCAGGCGCAGCTTGTGCCGGGGCTGCTCCAGACACCCGAGTACATCCGGGCCGTGACGGTGGCCTCACAGCAGTGGCAGAAGGCGGACGAGATCGAGAAGTTCGTGCGGGTACGCCTCGCTCGTCAGGAGAGGCTGACCGGCGAATCCCCGCTCCGTCTCTGGGCCGTCGTCTCGGAAGCCGTGCTCCTCCAGCAGGTTGGCGGTCCGGAGGTCATGAAGGCACAGCTACAACACCTTCTGGACACCTCCGAACGTCCCAACGTGACTGTCCAAGTGCTGCCGTTCTCCCGTGGAGCCCATGCGAGTATGTTCGGCCCGTACGTGGTGCTGGGTTTCCCCGAAGAGGGGGCGCTCGACGTGGTGTTGGCGGACAACCCGACCGGCTCCATGTGGCTTGAGCGTGAGGCGGAGGTCTCCCGATACCGGGACCTGTTCGACGCCGCGCGCACATCGGCGCTCTCTCCGGTGGAGTCCCGTGCCGTCATCCACCGCAGGGCCAAGGAGCACAGAGCATGAAGAACGCACGCCACAGCACTCCGGACCTGTCGGGCGCGACGTGGCGCAGCAGTACACACAGCGGCGGCAACAACGAGTGCGTCGAGGTGGCGGACGACGTACCCGGCATAGTCCCCGTCCGCGACAGCAAGCGCCCCACCGGCCCCGTCCTCGGCATCGGCCCGGCCGCCTGGGCCGCCTTCCTCGACCACCTGCGCTGAGCCGGCCGGTCCTCCCGGGCGGTCCCGCCCGGGAGGACCGGCTCGCTCGGCCGACCGTGAACGGTATGGCCTCCCTCGTCGTCCAGGGGTACATACGTGTTCACACAGGTCAGGGCAGTAGTCCGTCTGTCATCTACGTGAAGTAGGTGGCGGGGAGCGTTACGGTCGTGACGCTTCCTGGCCGCGTCCGACTACCTGATTGACGGGCTTGTCGGGGTCGTGGTGCGGCCGCGCCACGACCCCGACAAGCGGATGGCAGTGCCCCGGTAGGGGTCGCTGTAGTCATCACAGCGGCCACTCACATCCCAGCGCGCCGGTGACGAGCCACCGGCCCAGGTGTAGTGATGCCCTACCGCCTCGCGCGCTCCAGTTCTGCGCCACTCAGATCCGTGCCGGACAGGTCCACGCCAGTCAGGTCCGCACCACTCAGATCCGCGCCGGTCAGGAAGGCACCGGACAGGTCCGCGCCGGACAGGTCCGCGCCGGTCAGGAAGGCGTCGAACAGGTCCACGCCGGACAGCTCCGCGTTGATCAGGGTTACGTTGGTCAGGTTCGCGCCGGTCAGGTGCGCGCCGCGCAGGTTCGCGCCGGTCAGGTCCGCGCCGCGCAGGTCCGCTTCGACCAGAACCGCGTCGGACAGATCCGCTTTGCGCAGGTCCGCGCTTTTCAGGTCCGCACCCTGCAGGTCTGCGCCCTGCAGGTCTATCAGGGCGGTGCTGTCATGGGCGGAATCCCGACTGCCGAGTGCGGTGAGAGCTGCCTGGACGTCATTGGCGAGCTTCTCGTCGGGAATATCTGTTCCCACCTGGACGCCGTTGGCTGGGTTCTCAGAACCGTCTGCGCTTTTTTCCGGTTTCTCGGCGTGATTGCTGATGTAGGCGGAGAGGACATTGATGATGGAGGGCTGGTCGCGGGGGGAGTCCTCCATGATGCGCTGCAGGGCGTAGATGCCGCCCAGACGTACCTCCAGGGCGTCGTCTCCGATGTTGCCGACGGCGGCGTTGTAGCGGTCGGTGACCTGCCCCTCGCGGGTGAGGGCGTGTTCGTCGTCGACCTGCTGGATCGACAGCCAGGTGAAGACGATCACGGCGAGGGTGCCCAGGGCGGCCAGGGTGCCCGCGGCCTGCTGGACGCGCGTCCACCGGTCCGTCGGCGCGGCGGCGACCGGCTGCCGGGCGGCGGGAGACACGGGGGCGGGGGCTCGGCGGCGTCTGCCCGATGGGCGGGACCCGATCGGGGCGGGCGCGCGGCGGGGCGCGGTGCGGGTGCGGCGGCGGGCGACGCGCTGCAGACGGGCGGCACGACCGGAGCGGCGGGGCGATGTGGCGGCCATGAATACATTGATAGGGGCGGCAGGCAGCCGGTGCGCCCGGTGTTGCGAAGCTGTAGCAGTGCGTGAGCGAACGGGGGTGGAGGTCGCCGCCCGGCCGTACCTGGCGGACCGCCCTTCCCCGGGAGCCGTTCACCCCTCCGCCCACAGCATGGAGGCGAGCACGGCGACCTCCACCGCAGCCGGTGCGGCATACCGTGGCTCACATGGCCGACATGCCTCGACACCCCCGGATACGTGTGAGGCACGTACAAAGCAAAGGCACATGCCTCACGTACCTGAAGCCCTCCGGCAACCCCAGGTGACACAGCCCGAGACCACCGAACCCGAACCGCGCGGCAGGTCGGGGGAGTTCATGGACGCCGCCCGGGCCGGACAGCCGTTCGCCGTCACCCGCGACGACCACGGGACCGGCGAGCCGGTCCCGTGGCGGCGGCGCAGGCGGTCCCACCTGCCCTGGGACCCGGGCGTTGTCGAAGGACGTGCCGACCGGGTCAGGATGCCCGGGCGCCGGATGTCCGGCCGCGACGGCTCCGCCCTCCCGCGAAAGCGCGTCCCGCTTCCTCATGACGGCCGCTGTCAGTGGCCGCTGCGATGATCGCCGCACGCCAACGCGAGGAGATCGACATGGGAACCTGGGACCTCGGCCCCTTCGAGAACGACACGGCCGCGGACTTCGCCGGCGCCCTGGACGGGACGGCCCCGGACGAACGCGAGAGCCTCGTGCGCACGACGCTCGGCCGAGCCGTCCGGGCCCGCGGCTACCTCGACGGCTCGGAGGGCGAGAAGGCCGTCGCGGCCGCCGCGCTCGTCGCGGCGCAGTGCCCGGGCGGTGAGCCGGTCAGCGAGTACTACGGGCCCAAGGAGGCCCTTCCCGCTTTCTCCGGCGACCTTCGGCCGCTTGCCGTCGAAGCGCTCGACCGGGTGGTCGCCGAGGAGTCCGAGCTCGCCGAACTCTGGGCCGAGACGAACAGCGGCCCGCAGTGGCGGGAGGGCATCGGCCGCCTCCGCGCCGTCCTCGCGCCCGAATCCGGTCCCCGGGAGGAAGCACCGCACGGCGCCTGACCGGTGCCCCGGTGCCAGGGGTCGCGGAACGTGGGCCGGAACCACGCACGGCCCCGGTCCCTTCCCCCGGCGGATACGCCCCGCCCCGGCAGGGACCGCCGGGGACCGGCTCAGGTGAGCTGGCGGAGCAGGGTGACGAACTGGCGCAGTTCCTCGGTCTTGCCCGGCGGCAGCGGTTCGGGGTCGAAGTGGGCGATCTTGTTGCGGATGCCGCGCACCCGGTCGAGCTGGCGGACGAACTCGTCGCGGTCCACCACCCTGTCCCAGCCGAGCGCCGCCCAGTTGCGGTCGGCGGCGGCGCAGGCCGCCTCCTTGCGGGCGCCGTGCTTGTTGCGCTGGTCGCCGTCGAGGAGCTTGACGTAGTCGCCGAACATCAGGTCCGTGATCCGGCCGGTCTTCTCCCGCATCTGGACGGCCTTGACGGCCTCGGCGGGGATCTTCGGGCCCAGGCACCTGCGCAGCCGGTACTCGATCTCGCCGACGAGGAAGAACGGGCGCGCGGTGTCGTCGAAGCGCTCGGTGATGTCCGCCGCCGTGACGATGCCGGTGACCGTTCCGTCGTTCTCCCGCACCAGCACGTAGCCGTACTCCCGGATGGTGGGCAGCAGGGAGAAGAACTCCTGGTAGGTCTGGGCGACCGGCGGGTCGGGCTCGACGGCGTTGTCCAGCTCCGGGTCCTTCCCCGTGGCGAGGAGCATGGCGACCGAGCGCCAGGTGACGACGCCCTTCAGGACGGAGTCGCCGTCCAGGACGGGCACCTGCGAGTAGTCCTTGGTCTGCATCAGGTACATCGCCTGGGTGAGCTTGTCGCCGGGGGCGACGCGCTCGACGCCGCGGCGCGCGGCCGGGATGTCGCCGATGGTGAAGGGCTGCTGGGGCAGCGCGCCCCAGGGCAGGCCCTCGTCCTCCTCCCCGGCCTCGCTGTCGGGAGCCGTCCCCGACGCGGACTGGAGGAACACCACCCGGAACTCCTCCCGCAGCCGGCGGGAGGCGAAGTCCGGGTCCGTCGTCAGACCGGCGTCCTTGAGGGCCTGGGTGATGTGCAGGACGGTCTGGTCGTCGCGCGTGCGCACGCCGAAGACCTCCAGCAGGCCGGAGACCGTGAGCGTCCGGCCGCCGAGGCCGCGCAGCTCCTCCTCCGAGGGGGTGTGGGGCACCGCGTTCACCGGCCCTGCGCCTCACGGAAGACGGTCTGCTTGCCCATGGCCGACTTCACCAGCTCCAGGAGCTGCTTGGCGCGGCTGTCGTAGAAGCGCTCGAAGTCGCCCTCGTGGAGGGCGGCGGGGTCGATGAGATGGGTGGCGAGCACGTCGTCGAACCACTCCGGGCGCATGCCCGACTCCTGCACCAGCGTCTTCAGGTAAGCGGGCGGGGCGCCCACCATGCTGCGGCCGGCCCGCAGGGACAAGGGGGTCTTGTTGACGATCGAGTTGACGCGGCGGGCGTAGTCGGGGGCGTTCTTCTCGACCCAGTTGCGGGGGAAGATGCGCCGCACGTCCACGTTCTGCTCCACCATGCGGGCCGGGGTCAGCGGCGACTCGGTGAAGTACCAGTCCACCGCGCCCTGCTTGACCAGCAGGGCGTAGACGCCGTTGTAGGCGGCGCTGTTGCGCGTGGCCAGGCTGTCCAGGCGGTCGTCGAGGAAGACCGCCTCGGCCACCGTGTCGGGGGCGGGGGCGTCCGCGTCGCGGATCCAGGCGATGAGCTGCTCCACGTCGCGCGGGAAGCGGCTCTCGACACCGCCGCCGTACATCTCGCCGAGCACCCCGCACCAGTACCACCGGTCGATGCGCTCCCCGGCGCCGGGGGTGTCCGTCTCGTCGCCGACGATGGCCCGCACGGCGGCCAGCGGGACGAGCTGGGTGCGGTAGGGCAGGTCGGTGGTGCGGACGATGGCCTGCCGCTCCAGGAAGGCGCCCACCCAGTGGAAGGCGTCGGCCAGGCGGGGCGCCAGGCGGTCGAAGTCGGCCAGGGGCAGGTCCAGCAGGTCGCGGCGCTTGCAGGAGACCGCGGCGCGCGGCTCCTCCTGCTTGCGCTCCCAGGTGCGCACCAGGGCGACGGCCTGGAGGAAGTCGCTGCTGCTCAGGCCGTCCTCGACGCCGGCCTCCATGCGGCCGAAGACGGGGTGGGCGGAGGTCAGCTTCCGCTTGATCGCGTGCCACACGTCCGGCAGGCGGTAGTAGTCGCCGTGCCCGGCCTTGTACCCCTGGTCGCCGGCGTAGGTGGCGGTGAGGAGCTCGAAGACGTTGAGGGGGACGCCGCCGGTGTTGACGCGCTCGAAGACGGCGCAGACCGCGTCCATGGTGGTGGAGGCCGCGAGCTTGATCATCGGCACCTGGAAGGACTTCACGTTGTTGAGGACGTTCTCCTCGAACTGCGTCCAGCGGTCCCAGTTCTCGTCGGCGATCCCGACGAAGATCCTCTTCCAGGCGTTGACCTTCTGGGTGTCGAACACCAGGTGGATCGGGAAGTGGCCGGCCGCGCACTCCAGCTCGGGCGTGGTCAGGTCGACCGTCTCCCGGCGGGGGAAGCCCGTCTTCAGCATCCGGTCCTCGGGGACGGAGACCACCGCCTCGTCGCGCTCGGAGGGCGCGCCGATCGCCTTGGCTATGTCGACGTAGTACCAGCGCCTGAGCTGCTTGCCGCGGGTGTCCACCGTCTCGACCGGGTCGCCGCGGTGCAGGGCCTGGAAGAGGGAGGTCATGCGCTGCTGGCCGTCCAGCAGGAGCAGGTCCGGCACCTTCTCCCCCATGCCCTCGGCCCCCTTGAGGGCGCGGGCCTTGAAGGGGGACTTGCCGCCGGTCTCCAGGGCCATCACCACGCCGAGCGGGTAGTCGAGCGTCACGGTGGCGATGAGCGCCCGGATGCGCTCGTCGTCCCACTTCCAGTCGCGCTGGAAGTCGGGGAGCTGAAGGACCCCGGAGGCGACGTCCCTGAGGACGTCCTTGAGCTTCGGACTGTCGAGCGCCACGCCGTCTCTTCCCCACGTTCGGCCGGATTGTTCAAAAGACAATTGCAACAAGGGGTTTGACGAAGCGTCAAAAGATCCCTTCGCTTCCGCCGGCACGCCGCAGGGATCCGGCCAGGGCGCGGGAGGCGGTACGCGGGGGGCCGTCGGCAGAGCCCGTGCTCTCCGGCCCCGGGGAACCCGGTGCTCAGGGGGTTACGGGAGGAACGCCCGGTTCGCCGGAGCGCCGCCCGCCCGGCGCACGGCGGGGCCGGGCATCCGGCGCGTTTTCGCCCCACGGCCCGGGCGCCGGACGGGAGGAAGTCCGCTCCGGCGCGGGCACAGCTCCGGAGTACTCATTCAAGCCGGGGCACGGCGGACTCCACGGAGTCGACGAACTTGATCATTTCTGTGTGGTAGGTGCTCTTGGCCGGATCGGGGAAGCGGACGCTGTGCCGGTAGTAGCGGTGGAAAGCGATGATGAGAGCCGCGTGCTCGATCTCCATGGGCAGCGCGGCGGTGTCCGCGTCCGTCAGCGGCACGATCCGCCGGTAGCCGGTGACGAGAGCTTCCAGGCGCTCCGGAACGAGGATTCCGCCCTCCTGGGCCAGCCCTACGGCCGCCATGCCGAGGTCGAGGAGGGGGTCATCGAGCGAGATGGTCTCCCAGTCCAGAACGGTCAGGCGGTCGTCCTCGCCCACGATGATGTTGTCGTCGAAGAGGTCCCCGTGCACGACCGTCCTGGGACGGTCGCTCTTGGCCTCCGCGCTGCGGATTCGGTCCAGCCGGCCGGTGAGCCAGTCGGCGAAGCCGGTGTCGGCGAACTGCGGGATGAGAGAGCGGTGATGGTCTGACAGCCTGCGAGTTCCGACGGGGATGTCATCGAGCCCCGGGGACCGGGGGGAGAGCGTGTGAAGCCGGGCGAGAACGCGTCCGGCCTCCGGGAGGAGCGGAGTCGGCAGCGGCTGCTTCACCATCCCCTCGACCCACTTCTTGAGGATGACCGGACGGCCGCCGAGCCGAGCGGTCAGTGCTCCGTCGGAGGCGGGGACGATCTCGGTGGTCGGCACCCCCAGGCGGAAGACGGCCTGGGTATGTGCGGCCAGACGCCGGGCGCTGGGCAGGTCGTGGTTGTCGAGGATGGTCAGGACGTATGTACCGGAGGTACTGATCAGTTTGAAGCTGGAGTTCGCCGCGCCCCCTGTCAGGGGCTCCAGCCGGGGCTGATCCAGCCCGTAGCTCCGGGCGACGGCGGGCAGGTCGATCTGGTCCAGTGTGGTGTACTTCGCCACCCGTTCTACTCTCCTCTGGTCGTGGCGGTTTCCCGGCGGCGGTCCTCGACGATGGCCGTCCAGCGGGCCCGGACCTGCGCCCGCCCGTCCAGCCAGCGCGCCTGGGGCAGGCCGGACGGGGGCTCCTCCCCCGTCATGAGGTGGGACAGTTCCGCCAGGTACGCGAATTCCTCGCCGCGTACGCACTCTTCCAGCCGGGCGCGCGCCTCGGCCAGCAGTTCGGGTGAGCCGAGGACCGCCGCGTGCAGGCACGCGGCGAACCGGGCGTAGGCGGCCGAGGATGTCAGTCCGGCCTCGCGCGCCCGCGCGGCGGCCTCCTCCGCCCGCTGCGGCAGGTCGGGGGCGACGCCCGCGTCCCGTACGAGGGCGGCGATCCGGGTCTGGATCTCCGCCCACCGGATCGACACCCCCTCCAGCATCTCCTCGGCGCGGGCGATCTGCTCGGCGGCGCGGGGGCGGTCCTGGAAAGCGGCGGCGAAGGCCAGGCACGCCTGGGAGAGCGCTGCCTCACCCGGCTGGCCGAGCCTCAGCGCCTCGTCGCGCGCTGCGGCGTACGAGGAGCAGGCCAGGGCGGTGTTCCCCTGGGTCCACCACAGATCGCCCAGGACCCGGTCGCGGCGGCCCTCCGCTCCAAGGCTCTCGGCGGCCTCCCGCACCTGGGGGAAGCGACCCACTCGGCGGGCCAGGTGTACCAGGCCGCGTGCGGCGGTGGGGGCGAGCCGTCCCGCGGAGTCGGCGACCTGCCTCATCCCCTCCAGGGAGCGGTCGAAGTTCCCCAGATCCCGGTCGCACTCGGCGAGGAAGTACCTGGGCAGTTCGAGCAGCGGCTTGGGCAGCCGTCCGGAGTCCAGTACCGCGCGCAGCCGCTCGGCGGTCAGGCCGCGGTGCTGCCTCTGGCGCCGGGCGATGGCGGACAGTGCCGTGGCCAGCGCCTCGGCCGCGCTCCCGATCGCGTCCGGGTCCGCTCCGGCCTCCGGGGAGCCGGGGATCTCGACGGGTTCCCAGACGAAGTCGTCGACGTAGCGGAAGGCCGCGTCCGTCAGCCACCCCAGTTCCAGATCGTGATCGCGCGCCAGGCGCATGCCCTGCCGCAGAGCGGCCACCAGGCGGGTGCGGTCTCCCGCCGCCTCGCGGCCGAGGGCGTCGAAGGTGCGCTGCGCGGCCCGCCGCCAGTCGGCCGCGCTCCAGCGGTCCTCGCTGGTGGAGTCGGCTTCCCGGACCGCTTCCCGGACCAGTTCGTGAATCCGGTACGGCCAGGGCGCGCCCGGATCGTTGTCCACGAACGGCCGCTCGACCAGTTCCAGCGCGGGGGCGTCGTGGTCGAGTCCGGCGGCGGCCGAGGCCAGTTGCACGGAGAAGGAGTCCAGCAGGCTCACCGCGCGCAGTACGTGCCGCACGCTCGGGCTCAGGTCGCGGAAGGTCCGCGCGACCAGGGCGGGGAAGTCGAGGTTGAACTCGCTCGGCTGCGGTGCCCGTCCGTACCGCCGGTACAGGTCCAGGAAGCGCATCACCGCGAGGTCTAAATACAACGGCAGACCATGGGAGTTGGCGGTCACCAGATGCCGGGTCCGCTCGTCCATCAGCGGGCGGCCGTCGACGGTGAGCCGTTCGCGCAGGTACCTCTCGCAGTCCTCCGCCGACAGGTACCCCACGGTGTGCTGGCGCGGCTCCTCGCTCGCGCCGCCCGCGAGCTGGGGCCAGAAGTGCGCTCCTGCCCAGTCGAGTTGGCCTTCGAGTTTCGGGTCGTCCCACTGGAGGCGGTTTCGGCCGGTGACGACGAACAGCACGTTGGGCATGAGCCACACCACTCGCTGGATCAGTCTCTCCAGATCGCGGTGGACGCGGTCGCCGACGTCCTCGAAGGTGTCCAGCAGGACCACCGGTGTCGCCCGGTGCTTTTCCGGCACCCTGCTCAGGTCCCACGCCAGCAGGTGGGCGTAGTAGCTGAGCGCCTCCAGGTCCGCGTCGGCCTCCAGCAGGTCGGCCAGCCGCCTGCACTCGGCCAGCGACCGCACCTGGTGCCGGCGTTCCCGCAGTGCCCGTACCAGTGAGCGCATCCCCTGGCCGACCAGCGCGCCCGCCGTGCCGGGCAGCGCCACCGCCTGCGCCACGTCGGCCAGGGCCGATTGCATCTGCCCCGACATCGTCCGCGTGCCGGGGAAGCGGCTGAACCAGGTGCGGCGCCGCAGGTACTCGTCCAGCGGTTCGCCGGGGTGGTTGCGCTCCCAGTAGCGCTGGAGGGCGATGTCGAACGTCGGCATGGGCTGCCCGAGTTCTGCGGCGGCCAGCCGGAGCGCCAGCATCAGCGACTCGAAGTCCCCGCCCGAGTCGCGGGACAGGTCCACCCGGACCGGCACCACCCGGCCCACATACGGATCGAGCGGAGGCCAGTCGCCCCGGCCTCCCTCGCCGTCCGCCAGGTGCTCGGCGATGCCGCGCGACAGCGTGGACTTGCCGATGCCGCCCACCCCGTAGAAGACGAGCACGTTGCGGCGTGGGGACTCCAGGTCCTCCACGTCGAACCCGGGCTCCCGCACCCGTCGGGCGTGCCGTATCAGGCTCTCCGCCACCGTGTCCCACTCGTCCCGCCGGTCGGCGAAGAAGTCGACCGCCCTCACCTCATGGTCGTTGGACCGGAACAGCGCCCGCAGATCCGACCGAGACACCCAGACACCCCCGATTCGCGTGTTCTCCGATCACCCAAGCGCATCAGGGTGCTGACCGCCAGTCAAGCGGTGGTCACTCTCCGGGCGGAGCCGGGGGCGCCGAGGGCGCTCTCACGTCACCGCACGCCCCTTCGTCTGCCGACTCGGACCCGGCGGGGACCGCCGTTCACCACCAGTAGGCGGGGTAGCGGGTGGCGGGGCGCAGGCGGCCGGTGGCGGTGCCGACGGCGACCAGGAGCGCGGAGGCGGCGGCCAGCAGGGCGAGGAAGGCCGCCGGGCCGGGCGACTGGGCCACGACGATCACGGCGGTGGCGGCGGCGGGCGAGTGGGGTGTGCGGGCCAGCGCCATCACGCCGAGCGCGAGGCCGCCCGCGATCCCGGCTCCCCAGGGGGAGCTTCCGGCCACCGCCAGGACGGCGAACCCGGTGAGCGCGGAGAGCAGTTGACCGCCGATGACGCTGCGCGGCTGGGCCAGGGGCAGGGCGGGGGCGCCGAAGACCAGGGCGGCGCTGGCCGCGAGCGGGGGGATCAGCCAGACCTGGTCCAGCCAGGCGCCGACGGCCACCAGCAGGACGAGTGCGGCGACCGATCCGGCGGTGGCCACGGCGACGGTGAGGAGGGGCGGGCGCGCGGGGGCCCGGCTGCTCAGCCGCCCGGGCGCGGCGGGCGGTTCCGGCCGTGGGGCCGGCTGGGAGGCCGTGGGCTGTGGTGCCGGTGCGGTGCGCAGTGGCGGTTCTGCTGTCACGAGGACCTCCGGACGCCTGCCGATTGCTAATGGGTCAGATCGCTTTTCATCCATTAGGTGAGGAGCATGGCATCATCGTCGGCGAGGCGGCAACCCGGTTCGGCGAGGGGGCGGTTGAGACGGAGAGCGGGACGAGGCCCCGGCCCCCGCTGAGCGGGGAGCCGCTGGCGCTGGAGCTGGTGAACACCACGTTCGTCCACGGCGGGCTGCGCGGCGTCCCGGTGGACGCACTGACCACTCCGGCGGAGCTGGACCTCTGGCTGGAGGAGCACGCCGAGGCGCTCCCACGGGAACCGGCCCGGCAGGCCTCCGGCCCGGCGACGGCTTCTCATCTGGCGGGCTTCCGGCGGCTGCGCGAGGCGCTGAGGGAGCTGAGCCGCGCCTGTGTCGCCGAGGAGCCCTACGGCGAGCGGGCGGTCGCCGTGGTGAACCGGGCCGCGCGGCTCGCCGTGAGCTGGCCCGAGATCGGGGACGGAGCAGCGGACGGAGCAGCGGACGGCGGCCCGGTGGTGCGCTGGGCCGAGGCCGATCCCCGTCTGGTCATGCTGGGCGCGGTGGCCGTCTCCGGCGTGGAACTGCTGGCGGGGCCGGGGCGGCGCGACGTACGCGCCTGCGCGGCCCCGGGCTGCGTCCTGTACTTCGTCAGGACCCACCGGCGCCGGGAGTGGTGCACTCCGGCCTGCGGCAACCGGGTACGGGTCGCGCGCCACAACAGGCAGCGGCGCGCCTGATCCGCCGGCGCACCGGCACCACCGCCCCGCTAGGCCCTGTCTGACAAATAGCGCTGTCCGCCCGAAGGGCGGGCTCCGCGGTGTCCGGTGCGTGCGATCGCAAGGCGGAGGAGGAGAGCGCAGCGTGCTGCGCCGACGATCGACAACGCAGCGAGCGTGCGTGCCAGACACCGCGGAGCAGGCGGGATTTGCCAGACAGGGCCTAGGGCTCCTCGCGGCGGCGGGTGCGGGCGTAGTGGCGTGAGGCCTTGGCGCGGTTGCCGCAGCCGGACATCGAGCACCAGCGGCGGGTGCCGTTCCTGGAGACGTCGTAGAAGTGCAGGACGCACTCGTCGTTGGCGCAGGCCCGGATGCGGTCGGGGGCGGCGCCCACCAGGCGCAGGTAGTCGTCGGCGGCCAGCCAGGCCGCCAGCCAGGCGGGGTCGTCGGTCTCGGCCCGCTCGGCCGGTCCGCCGGGGCCGAGGCTGCGCAGGACGCGCCCCCGCGCCAGGACGGCGTTGAGCCCTTCCCGGGCCCGTGCGTCGCCGGGGTCGGCGACGACGGCCTGAAGCGCCTCGCGGGCGGTGAGGGCGGCGGCCAGGGCGGCCGGGGTGGCGCCGGTCCTCTCCAGCAGGCCGTGACCGGCCAGCCACACGCCGAACCCTTCGAGACCGTCCAGCAGGTCGTGCCGGACGCCGTTGTCGACCCACCGGGTGTTGAGCAGGTCCAGGCTGAGCGGTTCGCCCAGGAGCGGCCTGGGGTCGGCGCCCGCCGCCCCGGCCGGCGGACCCGCGTCTTCCGCACCGGCACCCATACGCGTCCTTCCGTCGGCTGTTCGCCCCCCCAGCCTAACCGGCTATCGCCGAATAGGGAGTTGCCACCTCCACACCTAACCCTTAAAGTCACTTTCAACGGTTAGCCCGGGATGGCCCCGGGCTCCGCGCTGGAGGTGCTCCGCCATGTCCGCAACCGCCGCAACCGCCGCCCCCGCCGCACTGCAGACCGGACACATCGGTCTGAACGTCACCGATCTGGACCGTTCGCTGGACTTCTACCGGAAGGTCTTCGGCTTCGAGGTCCAGGGAGAGGGCCGCGAGCCCGGCCGCGCCTTCGCCTTCCTCGGCCGCGAGGGCCGCCTGATGGTGACCCTGTGGCAGCAGGGCGAGGGCGAGTACGCACCGGGCCTGCCCGGCCTGCACCACCTGTCCTTCCAGGTGGAGACGGTCGAGGAGGTGCGCGCGGCCGAGGAGGTGCTGCGCGGCCTGGGAGCCGGGTTCAAGTACGACGGCGTCGTCCCCCACGGCGAGGGCGCGGCCTCGGGCGGGATCTTCTTCACCGACCCCGACGGCGTCCGGCTGGAGATCTACGCCCCGACCGGGGCCGACTCCGCCGCGGCCCCCGTGGCCTCCGCCCCCACCTGCGGCTTCTTCTGAGCCGCCACCGCACGCCCGGGGCGGCCGCCGTCCAGCGCCGCCCCGGGCGGCGGCCGCCGCCCGGCCGCCCTGCCCCCGTTACGTCCCGCCCCGCCGCACGTCCCGAGGAGTGACCACCGTGACCAGCCCCTACCACCGCGGCGAGCGCGAGGCCCAGGAACGCGCGGGCCTGCGGAGGAAGGCCGAGATCTCCGGGCGCGCGATCCGCGGCACCGTGCCGCCCGTCGCGGCCGCCTTCCTCACCGAGCAGCGCCTGCTGGTCGCCGGGGCCGCCGACGACAGCGGGGACCTGTGGGCCACCGTGCTGACCGGTCCCGCCGGATTCCTGCGCGCCCCGGACGAGCGCAGCCTGTTCATCGCGGCCGGTCCGGCGCCGGCCGACCCCCTGTCGGCAGTGCTGGAGCGACCGGCCCGGCTGGGGATGCTCGCCATCGACACCGCCACCCGGCGGCGGATGCGGATGAACGGCACGGCGCACCCGCGGGACGGCGGGTTCCTCGTCCACCTCGACCAGGTGGTCGCCAACTGCCCCAAGTACATCCAGAGGCGCACCCCGCCGGAGCCCGGCTGCGGCCCGCCGCCGCGGCCGTCCCGGGCCCGCAGGAGCGACCGCCTCGACGACGCTCAGCGGCGCCTGCTCGCCGCCGCCGACACCTTCTTCATCGCCACCGCCGACGAGCACGGCCGCGCCGACGCGTCCCACCGCGGCGGCGACCCCGGCTTCCTCCAGGTCCTGTCGCCCACCCGGCTGCGCTGGCCCGACTACACGGGCAACGCGATGTTCCTGACCCTGGGGAACCTGCTGGTCAACCCCAGGGCGGGCCTGGTGGTCCCGGACTACGCGACCGGCGCCACCGTCCACCTCACCGGCACCGCGCGGACCGTCTGGGACGCGGGACGCGCCGGGGGCCCGGGGGACGCGGAGACCGGCCGCGCGGTCGAGTTCACCGTCACCGGCGTCGCCGAGCTACCCGGCACCCTGCCCGCCGGCTGGAGTCCGCCCGAGATGTCGCGCTTCAACCCTCCCGTGCAGCGGGCCGGGGCGCCGCGGGACGGGACGCCGGAGGCCGGGGCGCCGCGGGCGGCCTGACGCAAGGTCAGGCCCGTAGCACGCGCCCGCGTCCGCGCTTCGGGAGGCACAGCGCGGCGAAGCAGGCGATCGCGACGATCGCGCACACCAGTTGCACCACCGCCATCGGCACGGCGGTGTCCTCGCCCGCGACGCCCACCAGCGGGGAGGCGATGGCGCCGACGAGGAACTGGGAGGTGCCCAGCAGGGCGGAGGCGGAGCCCGCCGCGTGCGGAGTGCGCATCAGCCCCTGGGAGTTGGCGTTGGGCAGCACCAGCGCCATGGCCGACATCAGGACGAACAGGCCGATGGAGACGGGGACGAGTCCGGCCCTCCCCAGGAGGCCGGAGGTCATCACCAGCAGGGCGGCCGACGAGAGCAGGATCACGGCCAGACCGGCGGCGATGACGCGGTCCAGGGAGACGCGCCCCACCAGGAGCTTGCCGTTGACCTGGCCGAAGGCCACCAGGCCGATGGAGTTGACCATGAACAGCAGGCTGAAGGTCTGCGGCGAGGCCCCGTAGATCTCCTGGATGACGAACGGCGAGGCGGCCACGTACGCGAACAGGGCCGCGAAGCCGAAGCTGCCCACCAGCAGGTAGCCGGTGAACGCCCGGTCGGCGAAGAGGCCGCGCATGGTCCGCAGGGCGTCGGTCACTCCGCCACCGTGCCGCCGCGCCGGCGGCAGGGTCTCCGGCAGCCGCCAGGCGGTGACGAGGGTGAGGACGAGGCCGAAGGCCGCGAGCACCAGGAAGACGCCGCGCCAGTCGGTGAACCGCAGCACCTGCCCGCCGAAGACGGGCGCCAGGACCGGGGCGGCGCCGGAGATCAGCATCAGGGTGGAGAAGAAGCGGGCCATGGCCAGCCCGTCGAACAGGTCGCGCACGACCGCCCGGGCGATCACGATGCCCGCGGCCCCCGCCAGGCCCTGCAGCAGGCGGAAGGCGGTCAGGGAGTGGATGCCCGGCGCCAGCGCGCAGGCGGCACTGGCCAGGACGTAGCCGGCCATGCCCGCCAGCAGCGGGCGGCGGCGGCCGAAGCGGTCGCTCATCGGGCCGATGACGAGCTGGCCGACGGCCAGGCCCAGCAGGCAGGCGGTGAGGGTGAGCTGGACCTGGGCGGCCGGGCTGCCGTAGACGGCGCCGACGTCGGGCAGCGCCGGGAGGTACATGTCCATCGACAGCGCGGGCAGGGCGGTGAGTCCGCCGAGGATGAGGGTGATCAGCAGCCCGGCGCGGGCGGGGCCGGTGGGCCGGTCCGGCCGCGGGGCGCGGGCCGGGCCCCGCCCGTAGCCGGGGCGGCCGGGCTCCGGACGGCCGTACTCCGGACGGCCGGGGGCCGGGGGCGCGGGGAGCTGCTGGGGTATCTCGGACTCGGCGGCGGCGGCCGGGGACGGGCCGGGGTCGGTCATTCACCTCTCCAGATTCGACGGAAACCGTCCAATCATCCCAGGTTTCCCGGCCCCGGCGCACCCCCTTTGTTCAGCATCCGGACAAAACCGTCGCAGGCGCCCGGATCAGGCCGGCAGCAGCCCCGGCTCCCCGGCGGGCGAGACGAAGGACGCCGCGGTGGCGATCGGCGCGCCCGGGGTGGTCACGGCCGGGACCGTGCGGTAGTCGGCGCGCAGCCGCTCGCGGTCCAGGCCGAGCATCACGTAGCCGCGCCGCCCGTTGTAGTAGCGCATGTGCGGGTTGGCGGTCATCAGCGTCTGCCAGTTGGCGGGCCGCTCCGCGCCGTCCCGGCCGCTGGTGATGGAGGATGTGACGATCTCCACACCGGCGGTGCGCGAGCCGGGGTCGTCGAAGTCGCGCTTGACGTCCAGCCCGTAGTGGACGTGGACGTCGCCGGTGAGGACGACGAGGTTGTCCACGCCGGCCGCCTCCGCGTCCGCCAGGAAGCGCTCGCGGGCGCCGGGGTAGCCGTCCCAGGCGTCCATGGAGACCGGCCAGGGGCCCTCGATCCGGTTGCGGCGGCGGGAGAGGACGACCTGCTGCGGCACCACGTTCCACAGCGCCTCCGAGCGGCGCCAGCCGTCGGCCAGCCAGCGCTCCTGGGTGGCGCCGAGCATGGTGCGCGAGGGGTCCTGCGACTCGGGCGTGGGCACCTTCCAGCCGTCGCCGTTCGCCTGGTTGTCGCGGTACTGGCGGGTGTCGAGCACGTCGAGCTGCGCCAGGCGGCCGTAGTGCAGCCGCCGGTAGAGCCTCAGGTCCGGGCCCTGGGGTCGCTGGGGGCGGCGCAGCGGCATGTTCTCGTAGTACGCGCGGTAGGCGGCGGCGCGGCGGAGAAGGAACTCCTCCGGCGGCACGTCGTTCTCCGGTATGCCGCCCGCGTAGTTGTTCTCCGTCTCGTGGTCGTCCCAGGTGACGATCCACGGGTGGGCGGCGTGGGCGGCCATGAGGTCGGGGTCGGTCTTGTAGAGGGCGTACCGCAGCCGGTAGTCCTCCAGCGTCACCGTCTCCCGGGCGAACGCCTCCGGCAGCGTGCGGTCGGTGTACTTGCGGTCGCCGCCGGCGGAGTCGACGGCGTACTCGTAGAGGTAGTCGCCCAGGTGGAGGACGGCGTCGACGTCCTCCTCGCGGGCCATGTGCCCGAAGGCGGTGTAGTAGCCCTGGTGGTAGGCCTGGCAGGAGGCGAGGGCGAAGTTCAGCGAGGCGGGCACCGCGCCGGGCGCGGGGGCGGTGCGGGTGCGGCCGGCGGGGCTGATCCAGCGGCCGGCGCGGAAGCGGTAGTGGTAGTCGCGGCCGGGGGCGAGGCCTTCGGCCTCCACGTGCACGGCGTGGTGGAACTCGGGGTGGGCGGTGGCGGCGCCGCGCGCGACCACATGGCGGAAGCGCTCGTCGCGGGCGATCTCCCAGCCGACTGTGACGCGCTCGGCGGGCAGCCCTCCGTCCGGCTCGTACGGCCGGGGGGCCAGACGGGTCCACAGCACCACGGAGTCGTGGCGCGGGTCTCCGGAGGCGACGCCCAGGGTGAAGGGGTCGTCGGTGATCCGGCCGGGGTCCAGGGCGGGAGCCGCGTGGGCGGTGGAGGGGAGGTTGGTGCTCAGGGCCAGGGCGGCGGCCGCTCCGGTGACGGTCAGGAACCGGCGGCGGCCCAGGTGGCGTGCGGCGGCTCTGAGCTCTGCGTCGGCGCTCGGTGAGTGCGTCATGCACATGATTGGAGCGTTCCGGGGCGGCGGCCCGGCGGCAACACGTTGGCGCGTACACGACGCTTTTATGGCGGGCGGGTGACGCGAACGCTGCGCTCGGCGGGCCCGGCCCGTATGCCGCCGGTGCGGAATACGGGCCGGGCGGCGCGGGGTTGGGCCGACATGACCACCACGGAGACGGGGCCCGGAGCCCCGGACGTACTGCGCTACACCGCCTTCTCATCCGACCCGGACGGCGGCAACCCGGCCGGAGTCGTCCTCGACGCGAGCGGCCTGGACGAGGCGCGGATGCTCGCGGTCGCCGCCGAGGTCGGCTACTCGGAGACGGCCTTCCTCACTCCCGCGCCGGACGGGGACGGGGACGGGGACGCGGCGCCGGGGCGCGGTTTCGCCGTGCGGTACTTCAGCCCGGCCGCCGAGGTGCCCTTCTGCGGGCACGCCACGGTGGCCGCAGCCGTCGCCCTCGCCGAGCGGACCGGACCGGGCGAGCTGGTCTTCGCCACCCCGGCCGGGACCGTGCCCGTCACGGTCACCGAGGACGGCGGCGCCCTGCGCGCCACCCTGACCAGCGTCGAGCCGTACGTGGCCGACATCGCCGGGGACGACCTGGCCGAGGCGCTGGCCGCGCTCGGCTGGCAGGCCGGCGAGCTGGACCCCGCACTGCCCGCCCGCATCGCCTACGCCGGAGCCCGGCACCTGGTGCTCGGCGCCGCGACCCGCGAGCGGCTGGCCGCGCTGGACTACGACTTCGAGCGGCTGCGGGCGCTGATGCTGCGGCTGGACCTGACCACCCTCCAACTGGTGTGGCGCGAGGGGGAGCCGGGCGGCGGGAGGGACACGGTCTTCCACGTCCGCGACCCGTTCCCGGTCGGGGGCGTGGTGGAGGATCCCGCCACGGGGGCGGCCGCGGCGGCGTTCGGCGGGTATCTTCGCGCCCTGGGCCTGATCACCGCACCGGCGGTGCTCACCCTCCACCAGGGGCACGACATGGGCCGGCCCGGACTGCTGGAGGTCGAGCTGCGCGAGGGCGACCCGCGCGTGCGGGTGTCGGGAGCGGCGGCCCGCATCGGCTGAACCGAGGGAAGGGACGGACGGGACATGGGCGAGTCGGGCGGACCGGCCGGGACACCGGGCGCGCGGGACGGGCAGGGCGCGAACTTCGGCGCGTACCAGAGCGAGATCTACCTGAACGGCCTGGGCGGGCAGCTCCCGCCGTTCACCACCGACCTCACCGCCCTGGAGGCCTCGGCCCGCGAGCGGCTGGAGGACGGGCCGTTCTGGTACGTGGCCGGGGCGGCCGGGTCCGGCGCGACGGACCGCGCCAACCGGGAGGCCTTCGACCGCCGGCGGATCGTCCCGCGCATGCTGCGCGACGCGACCGTGCGCGATCTGCGCACCACCGTGCTGGGCACCGAGATGCCCGCGCCGGTGCTGCTGGCGCCGATCGGAGTGCAGTCGATCGTCCACCCCGACGGCGAACTGGCCACGGCGCGGGCCGCCTCCGCCCTGGGTGTGCCCATGATCCTGTCCACCGCCTCCTCCCACACCGTCGAGGAGGTGGCGCGGGCGAGCGGCGACGGGCCGCGCTGGTACCAGCTGTACTGGCCGAACGAGGACGAGGTCTGCGTCAGCATCCTGAAGCGGGCCAGGGCGGCGGGCTTCACCACGCTCGTGGTCACCCTCGACACCTGGACCCTGGCCTGGCGCCCGCACGACCTGGACCTGTCCTACCTGCCGTTCATCCGGGGCGTGGGCACGGCGATCCCCTTCTCCGACCCGGCCTTCCGCGCGGGGCTGGACAAGTCGCCGGAGGAGGACCTGATCCCGGCGGTGCTGCGCTGGGTGCCGATGTTCACCGGCACCGACAGGTCCTGGGACCGGCTGCCGTTCCTGCGCGAGCACTGGGACGGCCCCATCGTCCTCAAGGGCGTCCAGCACCCGGACGACGCCCGGCGGGCGGCCGACGCCGGCATGGACGGCATCGTGGTCTCCAACCACGGCGGCCGCCAGGTGGACGGCGCGGTGGCCTCCCTGGACATGCTCCCGGAGATCGCCGAGGCGGTCGGCGACCGGATCGAGGTGCTGTTCGACTCCGGGGTGCGCACCGGCGCGGACGTCGTCAAGGCGCTGGCACTGGGCGCGCGGGCGGTGCTGGTGGGCCGCCCGTACGCCTACGGCCTGGCGCACGGCGGCGAGGAGGGCGTACGGCACGTGCTGCGCTCCCTGCTGGCCGACCTGGACCTGACGCTGGGCCTGTCCGGCCACCGCACGCCGTCGGAGCTGTCACCGGAGGTGCTGCGGCACGCCTGAGCGCGGTGCGCGCCCTCGTCGTGCCCGCCCGCGCCTCAGCCGGCGGGGGTGACGGGGGTGACGGGGGCGGCCAGGGCGGCGGGCAGCTCGGCCAGGGAGCGGATGACGCGCACGCCCTCGGCGGGCGCCCCCTCCCGGCTGCCGCCCCAGCCGGTGTCCCCGCGGTCCAGCCAGTACGCGTGCAGGCCCGCATCGCGCGCCCCCACCGCGTCCACCGCGTGGTCGTTGCCGACGTAGGCCACCTCGTGCGGATCGAGGCCCAGCAGGGCGCAGCCCGCCAGGAAGATGCCCGGCGCGGGCTTGGCCTCGCCGTGCTCCACCGAGCAGACCAGCGCGTCCCCGAAGTAGTCCAGCAGGCCGATGGCCGCCAGCTTCTCGCTCTGGTGCGGCAGGGAGGAGTTGGAGACCACGCCGAGGCGGTAGCGGGGCGCGAACTCGGTCAGGACGGCCGAGGCGCCGTCCACGGCCCTGCGGGCCGCGTCCCGGCGGGCCGTGTAGCCGGCGAACCAGGCGCCGGCCTCCTCGTCCGGCATGCTCGGCGCGTCCGGCCGCCCGAGGCGGGCCAGGAACCGGCGCACCCGGGCGCGACGGTGCTCGGCGAAGGTGATCTCACCGGCGGTGTAGCGGGCGTACTCGGCCCGGGTGATCTGCCGCCAGAGCCGGACGGCCGCGGCGGGCTCGGGGAAGCGGTCCAGCAGGCCCTCGGCCCGGAGGTGGGCCACCAGTCCGGCCTCGTCCGATCCCGAGTAGTCGAACAGCGTGTCGTCGATGTCGAACAGCACCCCGCGTAACGCCACCATGCCGCCCCTTCCCGCCCTCCCGTCCGGGCGTCCCGGCGGCCGCCCGGCCTCGCTGTGCCGCGAGCATGGCACGCACCCTCGCACCGGCCAAGGGCGTTCTTCGGTCACTCTCCGGCGTACTCGCCGGGCCCCTCGGCCCGCTCCGCCTCCTCGGCGGCGTCCGAGTCGGCCTTAGTGCGGTGCACCGCGCCGTGCGGGTGCTCGGGCGGGGCGTAGAGGGAGTACAGCTTCAGCGGCTCCTCGCCGGTGTTGACCACGTTGTGCCAGGTCCCGGCCGGGACGAGGACCACCCAGTCGTCGACGACCTCGCGGTCGAAGGACATCCGGTCCCTCTCCGGCCCCATCAGCACCCGGCCCCGCCCGGCCTCCACCCGCAGGAACTGGTCGCGGTCGATGTGCATCTCCAGGCCGATCTCGCCGCCCGGCTCGATGCTCATCAGCGTCAGCTGGAGGTTGGTCCCGGTCCACAAGGTGGTGCGGAAGCGGTCGTTGGTCAGGGTCGCCTGCTCGATGTCCAGCGCGTGGGGGCGCGGCCCGTGGTCCCTGAACGCCTCGGAGCTCATGGGAGTAGTCCTTCCGTCGCGTACCGGCATTATCGGCGGTGACCGGCGCCGGGACGGGGACGCCGGTCCGGCGCGCACGGCGGCGGTGCGGACGGCGGCGGTGCGGACGGCGGCGGCCCGGACGCGTACCCGGGCCGTCGTCAGGCCATCAGCTCCTTGAGCTCGCCGGTCTCCAGCACGATCCCCACCGGGTCGGGCAGCCGCAGCTCCTCGCCGAGGCCCGCCGTGGTGTGGACGTCCCGGTAGCGGCCCTTCTCCGGGTTGGAGTGCACGACGAGCTCATGGCGCTCACGGTCCACCAGCAGGTACACCGGGATGCCGGCCGCCGCGTACCCGTCGGGTTTCTCGGTGCGGTCCCTGCCGGGCCGGGTGGAGGTGACCTCCACGACCATCAGCACACCGGCGGGGTCCGACCACTCGCCGCGCCCGGCAAAGTACATCTCCGGGGCCAGTACCCCGTCCGGCCGGGCCCGGCCGCTGCCGTACCTCTCCACGACGAGCCCCTGCTCCGGGTACAGATACAGCTCGGGTCGCTGCACCATGCACCGCTTGAGCAGCCACCTGATGATTTCTCCGTGATCCCCGTCCGGCACCGGCTTGACCCTCAGCTCTCCACGTACGAATTCCAGCTTCACCGTCTGTGGGGCGGCGGCTTCGAGCTGCTCGAACTCCTCGACGCTCATCTGCGCGGAGCCGTTCGTCTGTGCGGACCGATCGATGGCCATGGTCATCACGGTTCTCCTTTCGCCTCCACGGTAGCGGCGGCGCCCGCCCCGTGCGCACGGTAACGGCGGGCGCGCGGGGCGGACGGCGCAGAGGGCCGAGTGTCAGCCGAAGGAGTGAAGGGGAGGCTCAGCGCGAGGACGGCAGCGAAGACCGGCCAAGACTGCCCGGATCCGGTAGTGATCCCGGCGCCGTACGGCGGGGATGATCTTCCCGTCGACAACACGGACCACGGAGGCACACGCCGATGAGATCCACCCGCGCCACCCTGCTCGTCGCAGCCGCCGCCCTGACACCGGCCCTGCTCCTCAGCACTCCGGCGTCAGCGGCCGACCCGGCGACCGCACCGGCGACCGCGACGGCCACGACTGCCGCGTCCGACAAGCCGGTGGACGAGATGTCGGAGGAGGATCTCCGCACAGCGATCCTGCGAATCCTGGCGGACGAGGACTCCGGCCGAGGAGTCGTGCGGGAGGCCAACGAGGCCCTCGACGGCACCGTGGAGGACATGCGGGAGTTCCTCAGGACCGGCTACCGCCTCGCCCAGGCCGAGGACGACCGCGTCGCCATCTTCCGCCTCCTGCACCAGGCACAACAGAACGGCGACAAGGCAGTCATCCGCGAAATCAACGAAACCCTCAACGACGGCAGCCCCGAAGCCCTCCGCGCCTTCCTGGAGACCGGCTACCGCCTCGCACAAGCCGAGGACGACCGCGTCGCCATCTTCCGCCTCCTGCACCAGGCACAACAGAACGGCGACAAGGCAGTCATCCGCGAAATCAACGAAACCCTCAACGACGGCAGCCCCGAAGCCCTCCGCGCCTTCCTGGAGACCGGCTACCGCCTCGCACAGGCCGAGGACGACCGCGTCGCCGTCGCCCGCATCCTGGCGGACCCGACCATCAGCGACGCGCTGCGCGAGGCCGCCGAGGAGGTCATCGACGGCACCCCGGAGGAGCTGCGGTACTTCCTGGAGACCGGGCGGTACGAGGTGGACGCCTGAGCCCGCGCCCCGGCCCGCACCGCATCTGACGGCCCGTCCCCGCCCCCGCGTTCCCGAACGGGGGCGGGGACGGGCGCGGAGCACGGCCGGCCGTCAGCACCTCCGGCGTGATCCGGCTCCGCGAAGGACTGGAGGCCCTGACCACTCTGGACCACACCCGGGGCGGGCACGGGAGCCTGGAACGGGCGGCCCTGTCCGGTGCGGCCAAGGCGCTGGGCTTGCAGACGCGGGCGGCCTCCCAGCGCGCGAGGCAACGCCTGTTCGCCTCGCTCATGCATGCTCGTGCGGCAACCGGCCACGCCCACCCCGGTGACCGCCAGGCCGCCTTGCGGTCCCTCGGACACTCCGGGGAGTTCCTCGCCAAAGCCGACTTGCATGCACCCCGACCGAGTCGGGTCGCCTTCTACAGCCTCGGGGAGTTGCACGCCCTCACCTCGATCGCCCATGACCGCCTGGGCGAAGCGGCGAAGGCCGAAGCCGCCTCCCACAAGGCGCTGTCCGCCACACCCGCCCGATTTCGCCGCAACCGGGGCATGGAGACTGCCTGGCTCGCCCTGGCTCGGCTTCACCAGCACGACGTCGAGCAGGCATGCGCCACCGTTGAGACGGTTCTCGACCTGATGGAGGGCGATCCCCTCCCCGGCAGGATGCGTTCCCTCCTCGGCGACTTCCACCGCGACGAACGGACCCTCGCATGACGACCGCCACCGACCTGGACCTGCGTCACTACACCCATGAGGACCTTCCGCGCATCCGGCAGACCCTTCTGGACGTGCACGCCGACGCCTGCGCCGACCAGATGGACGACCCGTTCGTCCAGCGCTTCCCCTGGTTCGTGGACCACTGGGGCGGTAATCCCGGTTTCTCCCGCGCGATCGGCTACGACTGCGACGAGCCGGTGGGCTACGCGTACGGCGCTCCCGCCACCCCCGGCCGCGAGTGGTGGCGGAAGTTCCTGGACCCTGCCCCCGAGGCGTCCCGCACCTTCGTCCTCTCCGTGGACGTCGAGCACCCCAAGGTGCGGGCTCTGTACGAGTCGTGGGGCTACCGGAAGGCCGGCGAGCAGCAGCCCTTCGCGGACTCACCGCTCTTCGCCGTGATGCTCGCCGGACTGCCGCTGCCCGGCTGACCGTTCCCCGAAGCGCGGTGACGGCCGCGAGCGGCCCGCCGGGCCGTCACCCCACAGCGGGCACGGGGTGCTCCGGGGAGTCGACCCACGGCACGTGCTCACCGGTGCGGCCGTCGACGGTCAGGCCGAGCCGCCCGTATCCGGGCCTCCCCTGCCGCTGCCACCAGGTGTGGGCCGTGACGACCTCCCGCCACAGCTCGCGCGGACCGCCCTGGTAGACCTCGAACTCCTCCTGGCCGGGGACGTGGTCGACCGTGGCCCAGGAGGTCACCTCCACGTCCCGGAGCCAGAGCGTGTACGACCCGTCGCCGTAGTACTCGGCCCAGGGGAACACCCCGCGGGTCTGGAGGCCGATGGCGAACATCGGGAGCCAGCCGCCCACCTCCTCCGGGGAGAGGCCGGTCGTGGAGCGGACACCGTCGGCGGGCCAGTCCCTCCCGCCCAGGTACTCCCGCGTGTGCCTGCGGTGCGCCCGCTGCTGCCGCAGTCTCATGAACGCGGCCGACCCGGTGAACGGGCCGGAGGCCGTGCCGTCCTCCCCCATGGTGAGCCTGGCCACGGCCCCGCCTCCGTAGGTCGTGGCGTACGGCGCGACGATCACCCCGCCCGGCCCGGTCTGGGCGAGCAGCGCGCGGGGGAACTCCGTCACGGAGGCCGTGACCAGCACCCGGTCGTACGGCGCCCGGCCGGGGTACCCGGCCGCTCCGTCGCCCACGACCGTGAGCGGGTCGTATCCGGCCGCGCGGATGCGCTCGCGGGCCGTCCGGGCGTTCTCCGGGTCCACCTCGACGGTGACCACGCCGGCCGATCCGACCCGTTCCGACAGCAGGGCCGCGTTCCAGCCGGTTCCCGTGCCGATCTCCAGCACCCGGTCGCCGGGCCGGGCGCCGAGCGCGGCGAGCATGGAGAACACCATGGAGGGCTGGGAGTTGGAGCACGTGGGCGATCTGCCCCGGGCGGACCCGGAGTGGTCGCCGTCGTCCCACTGCGTGGTGAGGGAGATGTCCGAGTACACCGCCCGCAGCCAGGCGGCGGGGTCCGTGCGGCGGTCGACGGCCTCCCCCTGGCCGGTGCCCTCCGCCCGGCCGGGCCAGACCAGGTCGGGGACGAACAGCTCGCGCGGCACGGCCTCGTAGACCGGGAGCCAGTCGGGGGTCAGGGCGCCCGTGCCCAGGAGCCGGGAGGCCAGCCCCCGCGGGCCGGCCTCCCACGTCCCGTGCTCGGTCACCGGGTGCCGCCGCCGTTGGTGTCGCTGTGGCCGGAGTCGTCGCCCTCTCCCTGGCCTCCGCCGCCGTGCTTGTTGCCGCCGGCGCTGTCGTCCTCACCTCCCGCGGTGACGAGCCACGGCCGGTCGTCGCGTACGTCCATGGGTCCTGCCCTCCTGTCCTGTGCCGCCGCCACTGGTCGCTTCCGAGTCTGAACCGGCCGACACACGACGGAAAGTGCTTTTCCGGTTACTTTCCGGTGAATGCGTCCCCGGCGCCCGGGCGTCCGCGTGCGGGCTCCGGAGGAATGTCGGTGCCCCCTGCGACACTCGCTCCGGCGGCGCCGCCCGGGTGCCGCCGGAGCGGAGGAGGCCTCATGGCCGAGGTGGTGCTGTTCCACCACACGCACGGACTGACGTCCGGAGTGCGGGAGTTCGCGCGGGAGCTGGAGCGGGCCGGGCACACCGTCCACCTGCCGGACCTGTACGAGGGGCGGGTCTTCGAGGACATGGCGGAGGGCGCGGCGTACGCGCAGGAGACCGGGTTCGGCACGATCACCGAGCGCGGCCGGGCCGCCGCCGGGCACCTGCCCGGCGAGGTGGTCTACGCGGGGTTCTCCCTCGGCGTCCTGCCCGCGCAGATGCTGGCCCAGACGCGAGCCGGGGCGAGGGGCGCGCTGCTGTTCCACGCCTGCGTCCCGGTCTCCGAGTTCGGCTGCGAGTGGCCGGAGGGACTGCCGGTGCAGGTGCACGGCATGGAGGCCGACGAGTTCTTCGCCGGTGAGGGCGATCTGGACGCGGTCCGCGACCTGGCCCGCGGGGCCGGTGACGCGGAGGTGTTCCTCTACCCCGGCGACCGGCACCTGTTCGCCGACGGCAGCCTGCCCTCCTACGACCGGGAGGCGGCCGGGCTGCTCATGGAGCGCGTGCTGAAGTTCCTCGACCGCGTGGGGTAGTCGCGCGCGGCGGCCGGAGCACACCTCGGAAGAACGCCCGGGAAAGCCGGCGGCAGACGAGCCGTGCTGTACGCCGGGTTCTGTCTCCGGCGGGCCTCGCGGCCCGCCGGGAGGCGGCCATCCATCTGGGACCGGTGTCGCCACCGGCCTCGTGCGGTCTACCCGCGGACTCGGGCGGGCCGCCCTCGGTCGTCCGCGCAGGGCCGCCTTGCGACGGCCCCTCTTGACCTTGCTCCGGGTGGGGTTTACCGAGCCGCCCAGGTCACCCTGGGCGCTGGTGGTCTCTTACACCACCGTTTCACCCTTACCGGGGGCGGTGAGGCCCCCGGCGGTCTGTTTTCTGTGGCACTTTCCCGCGGGTCACCCCGGGTGGGCGTTACCCACCACCCTGCCCTGTGGAGCCCGGACGTTCCTCGACGTTCACCCCGTAGGGGTTCGCGCCGCGACCGCCCGCACGACTCGTCTGCCGTGCCGCCCATGCTATCCCGCCGCCGCGGGCGGCGCGGACGCGCGGCGGCCGAGGCGGCGGTGGCGGTGCTCTCGGGGTCGGTGAGCAGGAGGCGGCCGGCGTGACGCACCGTGGTGAC
>NZ_JBKJFM010000399.1:0-488 GCF_046614825.1 Streptomyces nanhaiensis | reverse complement strand
AGTTCGCCGATGCGTGGGGCAAGAAGTATCCGGCGATCGTCCGGCTCTGGGAGAACGCCTGGGAGGACTTCACTCCGTTCCTCCGGTTCGACACCGAGATCCGCCGCATCGTCTGCACGACGAACGCCATCGAGTCGGTGAACGCCCGGATTCGGCGGGCAGTCAAGGCTCGCGGGCACTTCCCGAACGAGCAGGCCGCCTTGAAGTGCGTCTACATGGCGATCATGTCGCTGGACCCGACCGGCAAGGGCCAGGCCCGCTGGACCATGCGCTGGAAGACCGCCCTGAACGCCTTCGACATCACCTTCGACGGCCGCCTCTCCGCAGCCCGTCAGTAACCCCAACCACCCCAGTTACACCGAACGTTCGGCTCTGGCCCGTAGTCGGTGGTGACGCCGAGTAGCCATCCGCGATGATCTCGTGATGGATGTCAATTTTCTTATCGGGACGGTGTTTTCCGGGCTGTCGGCACTGGTCGTCGAGGACGT
>NZ_JBKJFM010000398.1:0-490 GCF_046614825.1 Streptomyces nanhaiensis | reverse complement strand
CGCCCGCCCAGCAGGGCGGCGGCGAGCAGCGCCGCGATCCCCTCGGCCGGCAGCGGGCAGCCGCCCTCGGCCGCGCGCAGCTCCTCGTCGGCGATCTCCTCCAGGCAGCGCCGCCAGCGCCGTGCCAGGAGGTCGATCCGCTCCGTGACCAGTTCGTCGGCGCGGCCGCACTCGGGGGCGCCGGGCTCCAGGCGCCAGGCGTCGGCCGCCTCCTCGTCGGCGTCGCCGACGGCGCCGCGCAGCAGGGCCGACAGCCCGTCGGCGAAGGCGTCCAGGAGTTCGTCGCCGCCGCTGTCCCGGGGGAAGCCGCGCCAGCGGGCCAGGGCCTCGCCGGCCAGCAGCTCCCCGTCGCCGATCTGCCTGCGCACCCGCGCCCCGGCCCGCTCGTACGCGCCCTCGATGTGCCGCATCAGCCGCAGTGCGGCGGCGTGCTGGGCCGCCGCGGCGGCCGCGAGCCCGGAGACGCGGGAGCGCAGCGAGACCAGGGCCC
>NZ_JBKJFM010000397.1:0-492 GCF_046614825.1 Streptomyces nanhaiensis | reverse complement strand
CGGCGGAGCCGGACGCGGACCGCTCCGGCGCCGCGCCGATGCCCGACGTCACCTGAGCCCGTACGGCGTCCGCCGAGCCCACCACGGCGTCCGCCCGTGCGCGGTGGACGCGCGGGCCCACCGGTAGCCTGCCGCCCGGTGGTCTTCCGCGCCCCGCCCGGGGAGGAACGCGGGCCACCGCGCACCGGGCGGCCTCCCCTCGGCCGCGCCGGGGCGATCCCACCGCCGGGCGAGTCCGGCGGTCCTCTCGCAGGGAAGAACGCAGGAGAGCCGGTGGACACCGTCCCGCAGCCGCCACAGGATCCGCCGCCGCGGGATCCGCCCGCAGCCCCGCCGCCCGCCGGCGTACGGGACGGGGTGCGCTTCGCCTTCGGCACGCTCACCGTGCTGCCTGTCTCCGGGGCGCGCTGGGACCGGTCCGCGGCCCGCGCCGGCATGGTCTGCGCCCCGCTGGTGGGCCTGGTGACCGGGCTGTGCGCGGCCGCCGCCGGG
>NZ_JBKJFM010000396.1:0-508 GCF_046614825.1 Streptomyces nanhaiensis | reverse complement strand
CCGCGCCGCCGTCTCCGCCGGCGGGAGGGGAGCCCCCGTCCTCGCTCTCGTCGCCGCCGGGCTCGCCCAGGTCGATGACCTTGCCCGCGACGGCGGGCGGGGTGGCGCGGACCGCTGTTCCCGGGTGCGTGCTTTCGGGGGGCGTGGTTCCGGGGGCGGGGCCGTCGTCCGGGCCGCCGTCACCGGGGGCGCCGGCGCGGCCCCGGTCCTCCTCCTGTTCGGAGGAGCCGGCCGCTGGGTCCTGCGTTCCCGGCGTCCTGCGCCGCTTCCGGGTGCCCTGGGTGCCGAAGAAGTCGAATCCCCCACGCCTGGGGGCGCCGCTCCCGCGGCTCCCGGAGCCCTGCCCGTACGGCTCCTCCGCTCCCGCCTCACCGCTCCGCCGCGGCGTCCGGGACCGCGGCGCCGGCTGCGGGGGCGCCGGCCAAGGCGCCGCCGGCCGGGGCGGCTCGGGCGACCGCGGGGCGTCCGGCTCGGCGGCCGGTACGGCCTCGGCCTCCCGCTCCGAGCG
>NZ_JBKJFM010000395.1:0-521 GCF_046614825.1 Streptomyces nanhaiensis | reverse complement strand
TGCAGTTCTCAAACAACGACCAGCCACCCGCCACCCCCACCCGATCGGGCGGAGTACACCGGGGCCGGCACCGAAGACCCGGCCGGTACGGCCGTGCCCTCAGACACCCAACAGCGCGCCCGACCGGATCCCGGCCCCGCATCCGTTCCACACCCCCACAGAGGCAGTACTGAGAGCGGACCCCGAAGGACCCGGCCGACTAGTCAACGTTCCACCCATGAGCAACCAGCACCGGACGTGCGCCGGTGTACTGGCCCCTTGGCCGGCCCCCCACACGGGACACCGGCAAGAAGTGCTCCTTAGAAAGGAGGTGATCCAGCCGCACCTTCCGGTACGGCTACCTTGTTACGACTTCGTCCCAATCGCCAGTCCCACCTTCGACGATTCCCTCCCGCAAGGGGTTGGGCCACCGGCTTCGGGTGTTACCGACTTTCGTGACGTGACGGGCGGTGTGTACAAGGCCCGGGAACGTATTCACCGCAGCAGTGCTGATCTGCGATTACTAGCGACTCCGACTTCAT
>NZ_JBKJFM010000394.1:0-524 GCF_046614825.1 Streptomyces nanhaiensis | reverse complement strand
GGGTGCTGCCCGGCCCGCACCGGCCCGGCGAACTGGCACGGGCCCTGGCCGCCGCCCTGGCCTCCGGCCGCGGCGCGGTCGCCGTACTGCCCGACGGGCGGGCCGCGGCCCGGGTGGACGCCGCCCTCACCGCCCTGGTCGGCGACGGCCGGCACGTCCTGCTGACCGCCGACGCCGGAGCCGAGGCACGCTACCGCCGCTGGCTGGCGGTCAACCGCGGGCAGGTGCGCTGCGTCGTGGGCACCCGCGCCGCGATGTTCGCGCCCGTGCGCGACCTGGGGCTGGTCGCGATCTGGGACGACGGGGACTCCAGCCACCGCGACCCCCGCGAACCGATGCCGCACGCCCGCGAGGTGCTGCTGCTGCGCGCCGCCCGCGACGGATGCGGCTTCCTGCTGGGCGCGCACGGCAGCACCGTGGAGGCCGCCCAGCTCCTCGAGACCGGCTGGGCCCGCCCGCTGGCCGCCGACCGCGACGCGGTACGGGCGGGCGCCCCCCTGGTCCGCACCGTCGGCGACGGCGAC
>NZ_JBKJFM010000393.1:0-535 GCF_046614825.1 Streptomyces nanhaiensis | reverse complement strand
ATGAAGTCGGAGTCGCTAGTAATCGCAGATCAGCACTGCTGCGGTGAATACGTTCCCGGGCCTTGTACACACCGCCCGTCACGTCACGAAAGTCGGTAACACCCGAAGCCGGTGGCCCAACCCCTTGTGGGAGGGAATCGTCGAAGGTGGGACTGGCGATTGGGACGAAGTCGTAACAAGGTAGCCGTACCGGAAGGTGCGGCTGGATCACCTCCTTTCTAAGGAGCATCTTTGGTCATCGGGCCTGCTGGTCCGGTGGGCACAGAGCCACTACGCCGGCGCGTGTCCGGCGGTGGTCTGCTCATGGGTGGAACGTTGACTAGTCGGCCGGGATGGTCCGGCGGAAGACACCAGTACTGCCTCCCCCTGCGGGGTGGGGCGTGGACCGTGGTTTCCGTGGATGGTCCGGGTCGGGCGCGCTGTTGGGTGTCTGAGGGCACGGCCGTACCGGCCGGGTCTTCGGTGCCGGCCCCGGTGTACTCCGCCCGATCGGGTGGGGGTGGCGGGTGGCTGGTCGTTGTTTGAGAACTGCACA
>NZ_JBKJFM010000392.1:0-539 GCF_046614825.1 Streptomyces nanhaiensis | reverse complement strand
CGCAGCCGAACTCCACGTGTCAGGCATGGAGATCGCGTGGCCAGATGTGCTCGCCGATCTGGGCGTCACGCCTTCGCACCGGGTCGAGCTGCCGACGTACGCGTTCCAGCGCAGCCGGTACTGGCTCGACGCAACATCGGGGCGCAGGGAGCGGACCGGTAGTTCGCCGCTGGACGGCTGGCGCTACCGGGTGGTGTGGCGACCGGTGCCGTCCAGCGCTGCCGAATTCACGGGTGACTGGCTGCTCTTGATTGCTGCCGGTCACGAGGACCGCCCTCTCGTACGGGACATCGTCCGGATCCTCGAGGCCGGGCACGGTGCCGTACGACAGGTCGTGCTCGACACGGCCGACGCCGATCGGGTGCGATTCGGTGAGGAACTACGCAGTGCGCTCGGGGAGTTCGATGCGACGGGCGTGCTGTCGTTGCTCGCGCTGACCGGTGACGACACCACCACAGCAGCACCGACGCTCGCTCTCTTCCAGGCGCTCGGAGACGCGGGCGTCCAGGCTCCGCTCTGGTGCGTCACCCAGGGCGCGG
>NZ_JBKJFM010000391.1:0-542 GCF_046614825.1 Streptomyces nanhaiensis | reverse complement strand
AGGGCGCGCGAGGGGCGTTCGCCGATCCGGTGCGGCAGGCCGCGCACTCCGGCGCGCTCGTCGTCGGCCAGGTCGGGCAGCGTGTTGAGCAGGTGCGCCCCGACCCCGAGCGCGGCGCCGGCGCCGGTGGCCCACGCCGGCGCCCAGGCCGTTCCCGGGCCGGCGAGGGTGACCACCGAGGGCAGCGCCCCGAAGGCGCAGGCGTACGGCGCCCAGGACCACCGGGTCGCTTTCAGGCCGAGGTTGTAGGCGTGGCCCGCGCCGGTGACCAGGAGGACGTTGACCAGCGCGCCGCGCCAGCCGGTGAGCGCGGACAGCACGAGGCAGGCGAGCGCGGCCGCGGCCAGGGCGTACGCCACCGTGCCGACCGGGAGGTCTCCGGTGGCCAGCGGCTTGTCGGCGCGGCCGGCGGCGCGGTCGCGGGGAAGGTCGCGCAGGTCGTTGCCCCAGCCGATCGTGAGCTGGCCGGCGAGCACCGCGGCGGTGACGGTGGCGGCGTCCGGCGGGGGCAGTGCGCCGCGGAGCGCGAGCAGGCCCGCGAC
>NZ_JBKJFM010000390.1:0-543 GCF_046614825.1 Streptomyces nanhaiensis | reverse complement strand
CCGGCACCAAGCTGGGCGACCCCATCGAGGCGCAGGCCCTGCTGGCCACCTACGGGCAGGACCGCCTGGCCGACCGGCCCCTGTGGCTGGGCTCGGTGAAGTCCAACATCGGACACACCCAAGCCGCTTCGGGTGTCGCGGGCCTCATCAAGATGGTCATGGCACTCCAGCACGGCGTCCTGCCGAGGACGCTGCACGTCGGCGAGCCGACACCCAAGGTGGACTGGTCAGCCGGGGCTGTCGCCCTGCTGACCGAGCAGACGCCCTGGCCCCACACAGGACAGCCGCGCCGCGCCGGTGTCTCGTCGTTCGGCATCAGCGGCACGAATACGCACGCCGTGCTGGAGCAGGCACCGGACGACGAGCCGGTCGTTGATTCGGAGCCTTCGGGTGCGGTGGTGCCGTGGGTGATCTCTGCCCGGACCGCCGGCGCCCTGCGCGCACAGGCCCGGCAACTCCGCGAGTACGTCGATCAGCGGCCCGACCTGGATGCCGTGGCCGTCGCCGGCACACTCGTCCACGGACGCGCCCTGTTCGAACACC
>NZ_JBKJFM010000038.1:0-40159 GCF_046614825.1 Streptomyces nanhaiensis | reverse complement strand
GCCCCGGCCCCGTCCGCCTCTCCTCCCGCGCGGTGCCCGGATCCGCCGCGTTTGCCGCCCGCCCCCCGCGGCGGCAGGGAAAGCGCAGGTGGGGCGGGGGCCGGACGGAAAGCCGAGACCCGGCGCCGCCACCGGCGGACCGGGACGGCGCACCCCGCCCGCGGTGCCCGGCGCCCCGGGGGAGACCTCCGCGTCACCCTCCACAAGGGCGTGGGCACCAGCTGTTAACACCGAACTGATAACGGCTCCGCAAGAGCCCTTTTCCTGGCATCTACGCGCGTTACGATGCGGCGGAAGCCAGCGCCAACGGAGGCGCTTCGAGCGAAGGGAAGTCCTCTTGCGCCGGGTAAGCAAGCTCGCTGCCGCGGTCGGCACCGCCGCCGCCCTCGCCCTCAGCGCCACCGCGTGTGGCAGCACATCCACGGAGTCCGCTTCCTCGGACTCCTCCGACTCCGCCAAGAAGGGCAAGGGCATAGCCCTCGCCTACGACGTCGGCGGCCGCGGCGACCAGTCGTTCAACGACGCCGCCTACACCGGCTTCGAGAAGGCGAAGAAGGACTTCGGCATCGGCGGCGAGGACGTCGAGCCCTCCGACGGCGAGTCGGACGCCGACAAGGTCCAGCGCCTCACCGACCTGGCCCGCCAGGGCTACAACCCCGTGATCGGCGTGGGCTTCGCCTACGCCAAGCCGATCGAGGAGGTCGCCGAGAAGTTCCCGAAGACCACCTTCGGCCTGATCGACGACGACACCGTCAAGGCGGACAACGTCGCCAACCTGGTCTTCAGCGAGGAGCAGGGCTCCTACCTGGCGGGCGTGGCCGCGGCCAAGGCCACCAAGTCCAAGGTCGTCGGCTTCGTCGGCGGCGTCGAGGTCCCGCTGATCAAGAAGTTCGAGGCGGGCTTCGTCCAGGGCGTCAAGGACACCGACAAGTCCATCCAGGTCAAGACCCAGTACCTGACCCAGCCGCCGAACATGGACGGCTTCTCCAAGCCGGACCTCGGCAAGGAGGCCGCGCGCGGCCAGCTCGACGCCGACGCCGACGTGATCTACCACGCCGCCGGCCTCGCGGGCCAGGGCGTCATCGAGGCCGTCGCCGCCAAGGACAAGTGGGTCATCGGCGTCGACTCCGACCAGTACGAGCAGAAGACGCTGGCCAAGTACAAGGACAGCATCCTGACCTCCATGACCAAGGACGTCTCCGGCGCGGTCTACAACCTGGTCAAGTCCGTCCAGGACGGCGAGCCGATGAGCGGCGAGAGCCGCTTCGACCTGGAGTCCGGCGGCGTCGGCCTGGCCGACTCCAACCCGGCCTTCACCGAGATGACCGAACTCCAGGAGGCCGTGAAGAAGGCCAGGGAGGGCATCATCGGCGGCGAGATCAAGGTCGGCACCGAGTCCTGACCCCTCCCGCCCGACCGATCCGGCCCGGCGCCGGAGCGCAAGCGGGGCCGGACGTCCGCCCGGACGTCCGGCCGCCGCCCGCGCGGCCCCGGCACGGGCCCGGCCGAGGAGGGCCGCACCGCTCACGGCGGCGGCCCCCTTCCGGCCGGGCCCACTGCACGGAATGCGCTCTACGCGCGTAGCCAACCGTCGAGGCGGTAGCGTCGCCCTCACCCGCACGGCCCGGCGGCCCACCCCCGGCCCACCCCGTGGCCATCCGCCCCCGCCGCCGTGCTCCCTACGAGCCGCTCCTTAGCCCGAGGAGAGTGCACCATCAACGCGTCCAGCAGTCCTCCGGCAGTCGAACTGACCGGGATCACCAAGCGCTTCCCCGGTGTCGTCGCCAACCACGACATCCACATGTCCGTCCGCAAGGGGACCGTGCACGCCATCGTCGGCGAGAACGGCGCGGGCAAGTCGACCCTGATGAAGATCCTCTACGGCATGCAGAAGCCGGACGAGGGCACCGTCGCCGTCGACGGGCAGGAGGTGAGCTTCTCCGACCCCGGCGACGCCATCGCCCGGGGCATCGGCATGGTCCACCAGCACTTCATGCTGGCCGACAACCTCACCGTCCTGGAGAACACCGTCCTGGGCAGCGAGAAGCTGCACGGGATCGGGTCGAAGGCCCGCGCCCGGATCAGGGAGATCTCCGACGCCTACGGCCTGGGCATCCGCCCCGACGCCGTGGTGGAGGACCTCGGGGTCGCCGACCGCCAGCGCGTGGAGATCCTCAAGGTGCTCTACCGCGGCGCCCGCATCCTCATCCTCGACGAGCCGACCGCCGTGCTCGTGCCGCAGGAGGTGGACGCGCTCTTCGCCAACCTCCGCGAGCTGAAGGCCGAGGGACTGACCGTCATCTTCATCTCGCACAAGCTGGGCGAGGTGCTCTCGGTCGCCGACGACATCACCGTCATCCGGCGCGGCACCACCGTCGCCTCCGTCACCCCCCGCGACGTCACCGTCAAGCAGCTCGCCGAGCTGATGGTCGGCGCGGAGCTGCCCTCCCCGGAGACCCGCGAGTCCACCGTCACCGAGACCCCCATGCTCCGGGTGGACGACCTCACCCTCAGCGGATACGACCCGGTCGACGGCGCCCGCACCATCCTGGACGGCGTCTCCTTCACCATCCACAAGGGCGAGGTGCTGGGCCTGGCCGGTGTGGAGGGCAACGGCCAGACCGAGCTGATCGAGGCGCTGGTCGGCATCCGCCAGGCCGACGGCGGGACCATCGTCCTCGGCGACGAGGACATCACCGGCTGGCCCACCCGCCGCCGCCGCGAGGGCGGCGTCGGCTACATCCCCGAGGACCGCCACCGCCACGGCCTGCTGCTGGAGTCCCCCCTGTGGGAGAACCGCATACTCGGGCACGTCACCGAACCCCCCAACAGCCGGGGGCCCTGGCTGGACATCAAGGCCGCCCGCGCCGACACCGAGCGGATCGTCGCCGAGTACGACGTGCGCACCCCCGGCATCGACGTCACCGCGGCCTCCCTGTCCGGCGGCAACCAGCAGAAGCTGATCGTGGGCCGCGAGATGAGCCACGAACCCCGGCTCCTGATCGCCGCCCACCCCACGCGCGGCGTGGACGTCGGCGCGCAGGCGCAGATCTGGGACCAGATCCGCACCGCGCGCCGCGCCGGCCTGGCCGTCCTGCTGATCTCCGCCGACCTCGACGAGCTGATCGGCCTGTCCGACACCCTGCGCGTGATGTACCGCGGCCGACTGGTCGCCGAAGCCGACCCCGCCACGATCACCCCTGAGGCCCTGGGCTCCGCCATGACCGGCGCGGCCTCCGGCCGTCTCGACGACGAGGCGGCGGCCCCGGCCGCCGCAGCCGCCGCAGCAGCCGCCGACGGGACCGCCGCCGCGGGCCGGGACGGGGGAGAGGACCGATGAAGAAGTTCGACAAGGACCGGCTGATCCTGGCCGTCGGCGGACCGGCGCTGGCCATCGTCGTCGCCGTGCTGCTGACCTCGGTGGTGCTGGTCGCCTCCGGTCTGAACCCCGTCCAGCCCTACGTGCTGATGGCCGAGTACGCGATGCACGCCGACATCCAGGTGCTCATCGTCAACCAGGCCGCCACGTACTACCTGGCCGCGCTCGCGGTGGCCGTCGGCTTCCGCATGAACCTGTTCAACATCGGGGTCGACGGGCAGTACCGGCTCGCCGCGATGGCCGCGGCCCTCGTCGGCGCCTCGGTCACCCTGCCCGGGCCCCTGCACATCGCGCTGATCCTGGTCGTCGCGATGCTGGTGGGCGGCTTCTGGGCCGGTATCGCGGGCATCCTGAAGACCACCCGCGGGGTGAGCGAGGTCGTCTCGACGATCATGCTCAACTCCATCGCGACCAGCATCATCGCCTACCTCGTCCTACCCGCCCAGTTCGGCGAGGCGCGCGGCAACAACCTCACCACCGGGCTGATACCGGAGTCCGGCTGGTTCCCCGGCCTCGACCTGGGCGAGGCCGGCGAGATCTACGGCTTCACCGTCGTCGCCGCCCTGTGCGGCCTGCTGTACTGGCTGGTCCTCAACCGCACCCGGTTCGGCTTCGACCTGCGCGCCACCGGCGCCAGCGCCAGCGCCGCCAGCGCCAGCGGCGTCGACGCCAGGCGCATGGTGCTCACCAGCATGCTGATCTCCGGCGCGGTCGCCGGTCTGGCCGGCATGCCCGTCCTGCTCGGCGACGCCCACACCTACAGCCTGGACTTCCCCGCGGGCGTGGGCTTCACCGGCATCACCATCGCCCTGCTCGGCCGCAACCACCCCCTCGGCATAGCCCTCGGAGCGGTGCTCATCGCCTTCCTCGACAAGGCCTCGCCGACGCTCGACTACAACGGCTACGAGAAGGAGATCGCCACGATCATGCAGGGCCTGATCGTGATGGCGGTCGTCATCAGCTACGAGTCCGTGCGCCGCTACGGCCTGCGCCGCCAGCAGCAGAAGGTCGGCGAGGAACTCGCCGCCGAGGCCGCCGCCGCAGGCGAGGGCGCCGGCACCGGTCCGAAGAACCGCAAGGAGGTGTCGGCATGAGCACCGTCCTCGACAAGCGGCCGGCCGCACAGCAGCCGAAGAAGCCCGCCCGCCGCCGGCTGACCCTGGCCGAGTGGATGCTCGTGATCGCCGGCCTGCTGGTGCTGGTCTCCGCCGTACGGCTGATCACCGGTGCCCACGGCATCACCTCCGTCGGGCAGACCTCCACCGCCCTGCGGCTGGCCGTGCCCATCGGGCTGGCCGGACTGGGCGGCCTGTGGGCCGAGCGGGCCGGTGTGATCAACATCGGTCTGGAGGGCATGCTGATCCTGGGCACCTGGTTCGGCGCCTGGGCCGGCGTCCAGTGGGGCCCGTGGACGGGCGTGGTCATGGGCATCGTCGGCGGCGCGCTGGGCGGCCTGCTGCACGCGATCGCCACCGTCACCTTCGGCGTCAACCACATCGTCTCCGGCGTGGCCATCAACATCCTCGCCGTCGGCGCCACCCGCTACCTGTCCAGCTTCACCTTCGCCGAGATGGAGAGCGGCACCAGCAAGCAGTCCCCGCCCATCGAGTCGATAGGGCAGATCACCGTCCCCGGGGTCTCCGACGCGCTGACGGCGCTCAACGCCAAGCACTGGTTCGTCGTCTCCGACGTCGCCGGACTGCTGGGCGGGCTGGTCACCAACCTCTCCCTGCTGACGATCGTGGCCGTCGCCATGATCCCGCTCAGCCGGTGGGTGCTGTGGAACACCGGCTTCGGCCTGCGGCTGCGCTCCTGCGGCGAGAACCCGATCGCGGCCGAGAGCCTGGGCGTCAACGTCTACAAGTACAAGTACATCGCCGTGATGATCTCCGGCGGCTTCGCCGGCATGGGCGGCGCGTTCCTCGCCGAGGTCGCCTCCAACATCTACCTGGAGGGCCAGACCGGCGGACGCGGCTACATCGGCCTCGCCGCGATGATCTTCGGCAACTGGATGCCGGGCGGACTGGCCCTGGGCGCCGGCCTCTTCGGCTACACCGACAGCCTCAACCTGCGCGGCGGCGGGCAGAACGTCCACGCCCTGCTCCTGCTGCTGGCGATCCTGCTGGTGCTGGCCACCGCCTGGGCGATCTACCGGAAGAAGTACCTGACCGGCGCGGTCGCGGCGGTCACCGGCCTGGTGCTGTTCGTCTGGTACTCCTCGGTGGACCAGGTGCCCAGCCAGTTCGTCAGCGCCGCCCCGTACGTCGCCACGCTGCTGGTGCTGGCCATGTCCGCGCAGCGGCTGCGGATGCCGAAGGCCAACGGGCACGCCTACCGGAAGGGCGAGGGCAAGTAGGTGAGCGAGTCCCGTACGACAGGCGCCGGCCGGGCCGACTGGCCGGCGCTGCGGGAGCGGGCCCGGGAGCTGATGTCCCGGGCCTACGCCCCGTACTCCAAGTACCCGGTCGGCGCCGCCGCGCTGGTGGACGACGGCCGGATCGTCGGCGGCTGCAACGTGGAGAACGCCGCCTACGGCGTCGCGCTGTGCGCCGAGTGCGGCCTGGTCTCGGAGCTGGCCGCCACCGGCGGCGGCCGGCTGGTGGCCTTCACCTGCTGCGACGGCCGCGGCGAGATCCTCATGCCGTGCGGCCGCTGCCGCCAGCTGCTGTGGGAGCACGGCGGCCCGGACCTGGCGGTCGACACCGCCTCCGGCGTCCGGCCGCTGTCCGACCTCCTGCCGGACGCCTTCGGCCCCGACGACCTCGCCGACGCGGACGGCCGCTGATCCCCGGCCGCTGATCCCCGGCCGCCGCCTCCGGCCGACCGCCGGCAGCCGGCCCCCGGGCGATCACCGAGCCCGCGCCCCCGACCCCTCCCGAGGAGGACCACCGACCGATGGACGCCATCTCCGTCATCCGCACCAAGCGCGACCGGGGCCGTCTCAGCGACGCCCAGATCGACTGGGTCATCGACGCCTACACCCGCGGCGAGGTCGCCGACGAGCAGATGTCGGCCCTGGCCATGGCGATCCTGCTCAACGGCATGGAGCGCGAGGAGATCGCCCGCTGGACCGCCGCGATGATCGCAAGCGGTGAGCGGATGGACTTCTCCTCCCTGCCCCGGCCCACCGCCGACAAGCACTCCACCGGAGGCGTCGGCGACAAGATCACCCTGCCGCTCGCCCCGCTGGTCGCCGCCTGCGGCGCGGCCGTCCCCCAGCTCTCCGGCCGCGGCCTGGGCCACACCGGCGGGACGCTGGACAAGCTGGAGTCCATCCCCGGCTGGCGGGCGCTGCTGAGCAACGACGAGATGATGGACGTCCTGCGCTCGGTCGGCGCGGTGATCTGCGCGGCCGGCGACGGGCTGGCCCCGGCCGACAAGAAGCTCTACGCGCTGCGCGACGTCACCGGCACCGTCGAGGCGATCCCGCTGATCGCCTCCTCGATCATGTCCAAGAAGATCGCCGAGGGGACGGGCTCGCTTGTCCTGGACGTCAAGGTCGGCTCCGGCGCGTTCATGAAGAACCTCGAGGACGCCCGGGAGCTGGCCTCCACCATGGTCGGGCTCGGCACCGACCACGGGGTGCGCACCGTCGCCCTGCTCACCGACATGTCAACCCCGCTCGGCCTGACCGCGGGCAACGCCCTGGAGGTCCGCGAGTCGGTGGAGGTCCTGGCCGGCGGCGGTCCGGCCGACGTCGTCGAGTTGACGCTGGCGCTGGCCCGCGAGATGCTCGACGCCGCCGGGCTGCCGGACGCCGACCCGGCCAAGGCGCTGGCCGACGGCTCGGCCATGGACCACTGGCGCCGCATGGTCGCCGCCCAGGGCGGCGACCCGGACGCGCCCCTGCCCACCGCCCGCGAGCGGCACACCGTGACCGCCTCCGCCTCCGGCACCTTGACCAGACTGGACGCGTACGCCGTCGGCGTCGCCGCCTGGCGCCTGGGCGCGGGCCGCGCCCGCAAGGAGGACCCGGTGCAGGCCGGGGCCGGGGTGGAACTGCACGCCAAGCCCGGTGACCGGGTCACCGCCGGGGCCCCGCTGCTGACCCTCCACACCGACACTCCCGAGCGCTTCGACTACGCGCTCGAGGCCCTCGCCGGCGACGCGATCGGCATCGCCGACACGGCCTCGGCCGAGCCCACCCCCCTGATCCTGGACCGCATCGCCTGACATCCGTCCATCCCCCGCCGCCCCCGCCGCACGGCCACGAGCCGCCGTGCGGCGGGGGCGGCGGCTCTTCCGTGGGGACGGACTCAGGGGCCCGTCCCCATGGGGTCGGTCAGACTCCCGAACTCCTTGTCCTTCCACAGGGTCTGGAAACCGGGGTCCTTCGAAGCCTCCGCCCTGAGCTCCCTCACGGGAGCGGCCAGCCGCAGGAAGCGAAGGGCCCTGGTGGCCGGGCCGTCGCCGAGGGCGGCCAACCGGGCTCTTTCATAGGCCAGTTGCGGTGTGAGGTGTTCGGTCCACGGTGGAGAGGAGGCGCGGTCGCCCCGGAGCGCGTCGACCTCGCACCTCAGCGTCCCGACGATCGGGCCGAGCTGCCGGGCCAGGGTCAGGAGCTCCGGCGCCCGGCCGGATCGCCCGACGTACCCGGCCAGGCAGTCGCCGAGTTCACCCACCGCCCGGTCGGCGCGGTCCAGGTACTCCTCCCTCCTGTGCGCCTGTCGCTCCACCGCGCACAGCCTGATCCACTGAACGGCGCTGCGGTGCCAGGCGCGGATCCGCAGCGGTTCCCAGCCCTTCTCCCCCCTGCCCGGCAGGGAGGCCTCCAGATGCCGGTCCACCTCCAGGGCGACGGCCCGGTAGGCGTCCGGCCGCAGGGGGGACGAGACGGACTCCTGGACGGCCCACAGGTAGTCCAGCCGGGCCGAGACGTTCCCCGGGTCGAAGTCCACGGCTCTCCCCAGGAGTTCCGGCTTCAGCGCCGGGTCGTCGATGAGCGAGCGGCTGGTCGCGATCACCTGGAGGGTGACGCTGCGCCACTGCCGGGCGCCGTAGAGGTTCTCCCGCAGATGGGGGTGGGAGTCGCGCAGCCGCGTCAGGACGAAGGCGGCGGCCCCGGTCAGCAGCTGCGCCCGGGCCCGCCTTCTGGCCGGAGGATCCTCCGGGGGCGCCTGCCCGGCGACCTCGGACAGGCCCAGGTCGCGCCGGCTGAAGACGGTGCTGCCCGCGTGGCGCCCGTTGCGGGTGAGGGAGACCGCGATGCGGTCGGCGTCGAGGAGGGAGGCCCGGACACGCCAGGTGAGGTCCGGGCGGAGGGCGAACAGCAACTGGGAGAGCGCGCCGAGGACCTTGCCCGAGGGCAGGGTGCTGAGATCCTCCGTCCTGACCGCGCTGAACGACGTCAGAGCGCTCACCGCGGACAGGCGGTGACGGGTCTCCAGCCCGAGGGTCAGCATCCGGGCGAGGAGGTAGTCGGTGGCGACCGCGTCCGTCGAGCCGTCCGGCGACTGCACGGAGACCTGGAGGCGCAGGTTCTGCCCGAGGACTACCGCGGCCATGACGACGCCGAACAGGGTGAGCGCGGCGTACAGGACGGGGAACTGGTCGGTGGCGTGGAGCCCGAAGTGACGGAGGGCGATCACGGCGATCCCCGCGGCGCAGACGCCCGCGAGCGCGAGGAATGCCCGCTTCCAGGGGGACAGGGCCCCGGGCCACTCCGGCGCCCGGCGCTCACCCGTGCTTCCGTCGCGGGGGTCCTCGTCGCGGAGCGCCCGGATCGCCGAGAACGCCAGGAGGGGGACCAGGGCGACGAGGGCCAGCAGGAGCCAGCCGGCTGCGACCGGGCCGGACACGGGGAAGGAGCCGTACATGACGCACAGGGGCAGCGTGGCCGCCGACGCCGACAGCGCCAGGAAAACGGCCCATCGCAGAAGCCGCCGCCACTTCTTCGGCCAGGCGACGGACTCGGGTCTCACCAGCACACGTGCGCCGAGACTGCTGAGCACCAGCAGGACACCGAGCGCGGCGAGCCCGATCCCGGACAGCGTCAGCAGCGGAAGCAGCCACCTGGCGTAGAAGAGGTCCCAGCGGGAGTCCGCGGAGGGGAGTCCCCCGGTCTCTCCGTAGGAGCGCGCCTCGGCGAGCCCGCCGATCGCCTCGGTGTCCCCCCGGTCCTGTTCGAGGGCCTCGCCGAACTTCTCCGCCGCCTCCTGCGGCCGCCCCTCACCGAGGAGCCGCCGGCCGTCGGCCACGTACCCGGCCGCCTTCCGCCGGTGCTCCGAGACGTCTTCGAGCCCCTTGACGGCGCAGTCGTCCGGGGACCCGTCGACAGCCTGGGAGTAGAGCTTCTCCGCCTCGGCCAGGAGACCGGAGTCCACGTACTCCCGCGCGGGAGCGGGCGGCACCCGACCGGACGAGACCGACCGCGGCATCCGACGCGGTCGCCGAGTCCTTCCACCAGGTCGTCACCCGTGACGAGGCGACCGGCGAACCGATCGTCAAGATCCTCAAGGTCGTCAACGCGCAGGAGGCACCGGCCCGTACGAGCATCGACCTCGGCCCGGGCGCGGCCGTCGCACCGACCGCCCGCCTGACCGGCCTGCGAGGCGACCCGGACGCGGTCGGCACCGCCGGCGAGCGGCCGATCCGGCCGGAGGAATCGGTGATCGACGGTGTGGACACCGCCTTCGCCCGCACCTTCCCGCCCCGCTCGATCACCTTCATGCGCATCGCGGAGCGCACGCGGTGGGCGGGACGCACACGTGCGGGCGGGCCGCGCACACGGAGGCGCCCGTACCCCCGGGACGTGGGGTACGGGCGCTTCTCCGTCCGTCCGGCCGGGGCTCAGGCGCCCAGGTCGTAGAGGACGAACTCCTCCCACGAACCGCCGATCTGGGCGGAACGGGCGCGCAGCGCGTACTGGAGCGAGCCGGTGTAGCCGTTCTCCATGGCGACGAACAGGCCGTTCAGCGTGGACTGGAGCGCCCAGCGGTCCAGCTCCTCGTTGTAGTACACGATGAACCGCTCCCAGCCGCCCACACCGGTGGAGCGGGCGCGCAGCAGGTTCTGGGAGCTGCCGGTGAAGTTCTTCTCCACCGCCACGTACAGGTTGTTGGCCAGCGACCTCAGGGCGTAGGTCTCGGTGGTCTGGTCCCACTCGAAGGCGAAGCCCTCCCAGGAACCGCCGAACTCGGCGGAACGGGCCCGCAGCGCACCGGTGTTGGGAGCCGGGTAGTTCTTCTCGGTCGCCACGAACCGCTCGTTGCGGACCGACTGCATCGCGATGAGGGAGACCTCGTCCGCGGCGGCGTCCTGAGCGGTGAGGTCCTGGGCGGCGGGCCCCTGGGCGGCGGGGGAGCGCCTGCCGTCCGTCCCACCGTTCAGAGCTGCGATCCCGTCCCCCTCGACCACCTCCCAGCCGGCCGGTACGGCGGCCTGCGCGGCGGCCGGACGGCCGGTCTGCGGGGCGGCCACGGCCGCCGGGGCCGTCAGCGCGCAGGCCCCCACCAGAGCGCTCAGGGCCAGAAGAACGGAGGTCATGCGTCGCACGGGTCGTCCTCACCTTCGGTGAATCGGCGGTGATGATTCCGGGGCGGCGGAAAAGCGAATTCGGCGCCTTCGGGCGCCTGCGCGTGCCGGAACGCGCGGCCGTCCACGCGGTGAATTCCCCCTGCTTTCGCCGCGCCCCCGGAACCGCGATCGGAACGCCCTCCCCTCGGGCGCTCCCGCGGCTGCCCCGCTCTGCTCCACGAGGCAGCGCCAGACTATCGGCGGACGCCTTCCTCCGGTGAGCTCGTTCCGATTGATTTCCGAACCGGAAAGGAATTCCCCCGGGGCGACCGGTTCCGCAACCCCGGGTTAACGCGGAAGAGGGTGTTTGTTCTCCGGGTGCGGGTGCGGGTGCGTGCGGGGGCCGGGGCCGGTCCGGGGCGAACATTCCGGACGGCATGATCTACGGGCCTGGACGTGCACCGCTCCATGGAGCGCCTGTTGCCCGCAGATCACGCCCCTGGCCTCCGGCATGGGGAACCCCAAGTGTCCGGAACGTCCGCCCCTCCCCGTCCCCTCCCGCCGTCGCCCGGCTGCGGGCCGGTTTCCCACACGCCACACCGCACCTCCGTGCACACGGCCGAGAGGCCGTCCCCCGGTGAAGCGGGCGGCGCACGGACCCGGTCATGCCCGGGGGACGAGGTCCAGTTCCGCCGGCGCGGTCGCGGCATCGGCGGCGTGATCCGGCGAACCGCTCCTGGTCAGCGCCCGGTTCAGGTGGCGCTTGGCGGCTTCCCGGTCACCACGGAGGCGTGCGGTGAGCCCCAGACCGATCTCGGCACGGATCTCACCCCGGCTGTAGGCCCGTTCGGCCGACACGGACAGCGCGCGCTCGTACAGTTCCGCCGCCCGCGAGGCGTGGCCGCCTGCCAGGGCGGTCTTGCCGAGCCAGATCAGTGCCTCGACGACCTCGGTCCACAGCCCGAGTTCCTCGGCTGCCAGAAGACCCTCCCGGTGCAGCCGCTCCGCCCGCGCGTGGTCACCGTCGCGTTCGGCCGCGAGCGCCATGGACCGGGCGGCCCGGAGCCGGCCCCAGCGGTCGCCGGCCTCGTGGAACAGCGCGGCGCCCAGTTCCGCGTGGGATTCGCCCTGGGCCGGGGCATGGCCCGCGAGCTCGACCAGCGCCGCGGCCTCGCCCCAGCGGTCTCGGGCGGCGCGCGCGCCGGCCAGGCTCGCCTCCACCAGCCGCCGCCCCTCGCGGTGGCGACCGTGGCCGGTCAGACCGGTGCCGACGAACCACTGCAACCGGACCCGCAGCACGGGATCGCCGACACCGGCCGTCGGATCCTCATCCGCCGGGACATGTGTCGCGCCGGTCGGCGACGTGCGCAGCTCGATGCCGGTCAGCCAGGCACGCGCCGCCAGACGCGCGGCCGGAGCGGTCGCGCCGTCGGTGCCCAGCGCCGTCTGGAGCGACCTGCGGGCCTCGGTGAGCCGCCCGCGCAGGAACCAGTACCACGTCAGTGCGTTCACAAGCCGCACCGCGTATCCGGCGGCGTTCCCGGCGGCCGCGAGGTCGAGGGCGCGGCGCAGGTTGACGGTCTCCGCGTCCAGGCGCTCCAGGCAGCGCCGCTGGTCCGGGCCGCGCAGCCGCTCGCTCTCCCGCTCGGCCAACTCGGTGTAGCAGCTTATGAACCGCGCGCGGACGGCAGCCTCCTCGCCCGCCTCCGCCAGCCGTTCGGCGCAGTAGGCGGCCACCGATTCGAGCAGCCGGAACCGGTTCGCCTCACGGACCACCAGCGAGCGGTCCACCAGCCGGGACAGCAGGTCGGGCACCCGCTCGGCGCCCAGGTCCCGGTCGGCGCAGACCGCCTCGGCGGACTGCAGGGTGCAGCCGTCCGCATGTACGGCGAGGCGTCGCAGCACGGTCCGCTCGTCCGCAGACAGCAGCTGCCAGCTCCAGTCGAGCATGCCCCGCAGCGTCTGCTGCCGGGCCGGAAGCCCGCGCACCCGGACCTCGGGCGGGGCGAACCGGTCGCTCAGACAGGAGGCGAGCTCGTCCGGGCTCAGCGTCCGCAGCCGGGACGCCACGAGTTCCAGCGCGAGCGGAATACCGTCGAGGCGACGGCAGATGGCGGAAACGGCCGCCGCGTTGTCCGCGTCGAGCACGAAGCCGGGCGCCGCTGCCGCCGCGCGTTCCACGAACAGCTCGACGGCGCTGGACCGGGCGACCGCCTCCGGACCGTTGTGCTCCGGCAGCGCCAGCGGAGGCACCGGATGCACCACCTCGCCGGGAATGCCGAGGACTTCCTGGCTGGTGACCAGCAGGTGCCCCGCGGGCACCGCCGCCAGCACGGCTCCGGCGAACACGGCGACCGGCTCGACGAGGTGCTCACAGTTGTCCAGCAGGATCAGCAGGTGTTTGCCGGCCACAGCCCGGCACAGCCAGCCCACCAGGTCGTCCAGGTCCGGCTCCGTCGCCGCGGTGTCGCACAGGCCCAGTGTCGTGATGACCCGCTCGGCGATGTCGTCCGGGGCCGACGTGGAACCCAGACCGGCCAGTTCGACCAACCAGACGCCGTCGGAGAACCGTTCGGCCATGTCGCGTGCCGCGGCGATCGCCAGCCGCGTCTTCCCCACTCCACCGAGACCGGTGAGCGTGACGAGGCGGGTGTCCGCGCCCGGGCCCAGCCGTGCCCGCACCTGGTCGACCGCCTCGCGCCGACCGATCAGCGGGGTCAGCGGCGTGGGCAGGTTGGTACGGCACGACGGCGACTCGACGGCGGGCGCGGCCAGCCGCGGCTCCTGGCGCAGGATCGCCTCGTACAGCGCGGAGACTCCCGGCCCGGGCGACACCCCCAGTTCCTCGGCCAGCCGGCGCCGCAGCTCCTGGAAGCTCCGCAGCGCATCGCCCTGCCGCCCGGCCCGGTACAGCGCGCGCATATGGGCCATGCGCAGTCGTTCGCGCAGCGGATGCCGCGCCACCAGGTCCCCCAGCTCCGCCGCCAGCGCCGTGTGTTCGCCCAGCGTCAGCCGCACTTCGGCCTGGTCCTCGGCGACGGTGAGGCGCAGCTCCTCCAGCCGGGCGATCTCACCGCGGGCGAACAGGGAGTCGGCCACGTCGGCGTAGGCCGGGCCCCGCCACAGCGCGAGCGCGTCGGCGAACAGGTCCCGCCTCACCGCCGGTTCCTCGTGCGCGCGGGCGCGCTCGGCCAGTTCCTGGAAACGCAGCGCGTCGACCGTGTCGTCCGCGAGCAGCAGCCGGTAGCCGGCGGGCTCGCGGACCACCTGCTCCCGGCCCAGCACGCGGCGCAGTTGGGAGATCTTGGTCTGCAGTGTGTTGACCGCCCCGCCCGGTGGGTCGCCCGCCCACAGGTCCTCGATCAGACGGTCCGCCGGAACCGGTCCGCCCCCGTGGACCAGCAGGTCCGCCAGCAGGGCGCGCACTTTCGCCTCGGGGACCCTGATCGGCCGCCCCTCGGCGTCCCAGACGGTCAGAGGGCCGAGCACCCCGTAACGCATGGCCGCAGTGTATCGCCGGGCGACCCTCAGGAAATCGTGCGTGACGGTCGGCACGGTGACGGGACACGTTCCCGGACTCGAAACGCATGGGAGTGCCATGAGCACAACGACCGTACGCAGGGCCGGTGCCCGGCAGTGGACGGGCCTGGCCGTCCTTTCGCTGCCCACCGTGCTGCTGGGCCTCGATGTCACCGTGCTGTACCTGGCCCTCCCCTCGTTGGCGGAGGACCTGCGCCCGAGCGGCACCGAAGAGCTGTGGATCATGGATGCCTACGGTTTCCTGATCGCCGGCTTCCTGATCACCATGGGCACGCTGGGCGACCGGATCGGCCGCCGCAGGCTGCTGATGACCGGGGCCGCCGCATTCGGAGCCGTCTCCGTGCTGGCCGCCTACTCCCCCAGCGCCGAAACGCTCATCGCCGCGCGCGCGGCCCTGGGGATCGCCGGTGCCACGCTGATGCCGTCCACCCTGGCCCTGATCAGCAACATGTTCGCCGATCAGCGCCGGCGCTCACTGGCCATCGGCATCTGGGCGACGAGCTTCGCGCTCGGCATGGCGCTCGGGCCGGTGGTCGGCGGCGTGATGCTGGACCACTTCTGGTGGGGTTCGGTGTTCCTCCTCGCGGTTCCGGTCGCGATCGTGCTGCTGGTGGCCGCGCCGCTGCTGATCCCCGAGTACCGGGCGCCGCACAGTGGCCGGTTCGACCTGCTCGGCGTCGCGCTGTCGCTGACCGCGATCCTGCCGGTGATCTACGCGGTGAAGCGGTTCGCCGAGGACGGCCCCGGCGTTCCCGTGATCACCGCCACGGTGACCGGCCTGGTCTTCGCGGTGCTGTTCGTCCGGCGCCAGGGCAGGCTGGCGAGCCCGCTGCTGGACGTGCGCCTGTTCTCCGACCGCACGTTCAGCGCCGCGCTGGGCGTCCTGCTCGCCGGCCTGGTCGGCGTCGGCGGCTCGATGCTGCTGATCACCCAGCAGCTCCAGCTCGTGGAGGGACTGCCCGCCGTCGAAGCGGGCCTGTGGATGGGACCGCCCGCGATGATGATGTTCCTGGCCGCGATCGGGGCGCCACTGGTCGCGCGCCGTGTGCCGCCGGGGATCGTGGTGGCCACCGCCCTGGCGCTGTCCACGGTCGGCTACGTGCTGCTCGCCCAGGTGGACGCCTCGGGCGGAATCGCCCTGATGGTGACCGGTTTCGGCCTCGTCTACCTCGGACTCGGGGCGATCGCGGCCCTGGGCACGGACCTGGTGGTGGGAGCCGCGCCGCCGGAGAAGGCCGGTTCGGCCTCGGCGATGTCGGAGACCGTGCAGGAACTGGGCCTCGCCCTGGGCGTGGCGATCCTGGGCAGTCTGGCCACCGCGGTCTACCGCGGCCGTATCGGCGACGAGATCCCCGCCGGTACGCCGCCCGAGGTGGCCGACGTGGCGGGCGACAGCCTCGCCGGCGCGGTGTCCTCTGCACACCGGATGCCCGCCGGCTGGCTCGACCAGGCCAGGGAGGCGGCCACCTCCGGGCTGAACACCGCGATGCTCGTCGCCGCGGTGTGCGCCCTGGTGCTCTCGGTCCTGTCCGCCGTCGTGCTGCGGCACGTCGGCACCGTCGGCGGCGGCGACGATGGACCGGAGTCGGGGGAGGCCGTGCCGGCGGAATCCGCCGGCACGGAAGCCTGACCGCGGCGCCGGCGCCCGGACCAGGCGGACCGGCACCGACCCCCGCACGCACCCGGCCCCCACCGCGCCCCGGCCCAGGTCAGGAACCGGTGAAGCGGTCGAGCTCGCCCGCCTTTGCGCTGCGTATGAAGGCGGCCAGCCTCTCGGGCGTGGTGGTCAGGACAGTGCCGGGGTGATCGCTCTCGCGCAGCTTGATGGTGCCGTCGTCACCCGCGGCCACGTATACGCAGTTGGCGGCCTCGCCGCTGTAAGTGGACTTCTGCCAGGCAAGGTTGGACATGCGCACTCCTTCTCAGATCTCTCGGACGATGCGGTGCATCAGGTCACGGGAATCGGCTGGGGCGAGAGCGCAGCCTTCCATACGACTCACGACGGTGCGGTACTTCATCAACTGTGCGTGGGCGTCGAGAAATTCTGAGCCGTGGTCCGTGTCGAGTTGAATGGTGTCCAGCTCCGGCACGGGGCCGTGGCAGTGGACGACGGACTGCCCCGAACTGGGGAAGGTGCCCGCACCGAACCGGATCACCAGGACGGTGATGTTCTCGCGCTCGCCCATCTCGATGAGGTGCGTGAGTTGAGCGCGGGCCACGGCCGGGCCTCCGAAGCCCATGCGGAGGGCGGCTTCGTGGATTACCGCCGTCAACGGGACCGGCTCGTCTCTGTAGAGGATTGTCTGCCGTTTGATCCGGAAGGAGACGCGATGCTCCACGTCGGGCGGGGCGAGCGAGGGAACGACATCGCTGATGACCGCGCGTGCGTGTTCTGCGGTCTGGAGGAGGCCGGGCACGTGGATCACCGAGGCGATGCGCATCGAGACCGTGTGGTGTTCGAGTTCGGCGAGGTCGAGTGCTCCGGCCGGAAGGATCTCCCGGTACTCCTCCCACCAGCCGCGTGTCCGTCCGCCTGTCATCGAGGCGAGGGCGTCGATGAGGGCCTGGTCCGTGCACGAGTACAAGCGGGCCAGAGCCCGTACGCGTTCGGCGCTCACCGGATAGCCGCCGGACTCGATGCCGCTGATGCGCGCCTGGGTGGTGCCGTGGAGTTCGCCGGCCCGGGTGGCGGACAGCCCTGCCTGTTCTCTCAGCCGGCGAAGCTCCGCGCCCAGGCGTCTTTGCCGGATGGTCGGTGGGACCTTGCTCGGCGGCATGGTCGTTCTCCCTGGCTCGTACACAGTTCCCGGTGGTCACCCCGGAGAGCGAATAAGGGTATGCATTCTTTCGCTTCCATGGAATGCATACCACCCATCTCGCTGCGGTGGGGCGCACCGCGACCGGTGCGGCTGCTTCCGCCAGGTCGCACAGTCGCGTTCACCCCCCTTCCGCAGGAGGCGTTCATGAACACCGTATCCCCGCAGAACGGCGGCTCCGGACCGCGCGGAAATCCCGGAGCCGCAGGCTCGGGGCGCTTCGAGGAGGAGTTGCGGGCGATGGTGGTGGACCTCGCGCCGCGGCAGTTCGCCGTGGTCCAGATGTGGGATGCGGGCCACGGAGAGCTGGACGGGTGCGTCGCCGCGTGGGGCACGGTGTACGAGGACGGGCGTACGCAGGTGAGCGGCGCCGACGGCGCCTCGCAGTTCGTGCTCGGCTCGCCGGAGCGGGCCGTGTGGTGGTTCGGGCGGGAGGTGGGCGTCACGGCCCGGCTCGTCTGGCTCGCCGCGCCCGAGCGGACCGCCGCTGCCTGACCTGCGAGGTTCCCCGTTCGGGTGAATGGGAACGGTGGACCCGCGCGGGGTGCGTTGGGCACGCTGGGATCGGTGACGCACCGATAGAGGAGACCGCCATGAGCGCACTCACCGTCGATCCGGGGCCGGGGCGTGCCCACGGCTGGGACGACCTGGTCCGGCTCTGGGAGGAGACGGACGGGCCCGAGGGCTCCAAGGTGGAGATCATTGACGGGGTCGTTACGGTGTCACCACCGCCTGCCAAGGATCACAACGACATCGCTGACGAGATCCAGCGGGCGTTGTACACGGTGATCCCCCGAGACTGGGGCATCTACCAGACTCAGGGCGTTTCCGTTCCTTCCCGCAGCGGGATCTACATCCCCGACCTCCTGGTCGTGCCGAAAACCGCGATGAGGGATGCGGATCGGTTTGTCCCGGCGGACGATGCGGAACTCGTCGTGGAGATCACCTCGTCGTCCAACGCCCGGCACGACCGGATCAGCAAGCCCGCCGGTTACGCCCAGGCCGGGGTGCCGCTGTATCTGCTGGTCGACCGCTGGGCGCCCGGCGGCCCGACCGTGACGCTCTACGGGGAGCCGAAGGAGGATGTCTACCGGGTGCTGCACGCGGGGAAGTTCGGGGACAAGGTCCTCCTCCCCGATCCCTTCGGCCTCAGCATCGACACGGGCGCCTTCCCCGCCGGCTGAGCCGGCCGGAAAGACGCCCGCGGGAGGGTGGAGCTCAGCAGGTCCGTGCGACCGCCAGGCGGCGCTGGACCACCGCGCGGCGCGTGGCGTAGAGGGTGACGCCCGCGGCGAGGACCAGGGCGGTCAGGGAGAAGGCGACCGTCGCGCTCCAGCCCGCCGCGTGGTAGGCGATCGCGCCCAGCGTGCCGCCCAGGGAGCTGCCGACGTAGTACGCCATCTGGTAGAGCGCCGAGGCCTGGGCCCGGCCCGTCTTCGCCGTGCGGCCCACCGAGCCGGAGGCGACCGCGTGGCCCGCGAAGAAACCCGCCGTGACCAGGACCAGGCCCAGCAGCACGGCCGCGAGGGTGTCGCCGAGGGTCAGCAGCAGACCGGCGGCGGTGGCGCCGATGGCCAGGTAGAGCGCGCCGCGGCGGCCGAGCCGTCCGGTCAGGCGCCCGGCGGCGGCCGAGGCGACGGTGCCGACGAGGTAGATCACGAAGACGGAGCCGGCCAGGCCCTGGGAGAGGCCGAAGGGCTCGGACGTCAGCCGGTAGCCGACCACCGTGTAGACCGCGCCGAAGACGGTCATGAACAGCAGGCCGAGGGTGTACAGCCGCACCAGCAGCCCGTCGGACAGGTGGCCGCGCACGGTGTTCAGCAGCTCGGCGGGGCGCAGTGAGGCGGGGGTGAAGTTGTGCGCCCGGGGGATCAGCAGCCGGTAGGCGAGGGCGCACAGCAGGGCGAGCACGCCGACCGCCGCGAGCCCGGCGCGCCAGCCCCAGCCCTCGGCGACCCAGCCGGTGAGGACGCGGCCGGTCATCCCGCCGACGCTGTTGCCCGCCACGAACAGGCCGATCGCCCCGACCAGCGCGGCGGGCCGTACCTCCTCCGCCAGGTACGCCGTCGCCGAGGCCGGGATGCCCGCGATCGCCGCGCCCTGCAGGGCCCGCAGCGCGATCAGGACCTCCAGGCTGGGGGCGAAGGGCAGCGCCACCGCCACCGCGACCGCGACCGCCAGGGAGCCCGTCATCAGGGCGCGCCGTCCGAAGCGCTCGGACAGGGCGGACAGCGGCAGCACGGCCACCGCGAGCGCGATGGTGGCGGCCGAGACGGTCCAGCTCGCCTGTCCCGGCGTCACGCCGAAGTCGGCGGAGAGGGCGGGCAGCAGGGGCTGGGTGGAGAACAGCAGGGCGAAGGTGGCCAGGCCCACGGCGAAGAGGGCGAGGCTGATGCGCCGGGGGGAGGACGGGAAACGCTCGGGAGAGGCACCTGTGCGGGCAGGTGCCCCGGTATCGACGGAAGGCATGCCTCGAACGTACGATCAGCGATCTGATGCGTCCAATGCACAAAGGTGCTGTTCTTCATGCAGGAGCGCATAAGACGAGATGGGAGGGTGTCGTGTCACCGGTCGGCAACAGAAAAGACATCTCGGTTACATCCGACACATCCAGCGGCGCCCCCCACATCGACCCCGGTTCCTGGGCCGCCGTGCTCACCCCGAGGCTGGCGCAGTTCGTCGCCGTGGCCCGGCACGAGCACGTCACGCGGGCGGCCGGCGAGCTGGGGGTGCCGCAGTCCACGCTCAGCCGGGCGATGGCGCGGCTGGAGGACGACCTGGGGGTCGCGCTGTTCGCGCGGCGGGGGCGGACGGTCTCGCTGACGCCCGCCGGGCGTACGTTCCTGGCCTCGGTGGAGCGGGCGCTGGGCTCGGTGGAGCAGGCGGCGGAGGCGGTGCGGGCGGACGCGGACCCGGCCTCGGGCAAGGTGGCCTTCGGCTTCCTGCACACGCTGGGGTCGGAGACCGTGCCCGCGCTGATCCGCTCCTTCCGCGCCGACCACCCCCGGGTGCGCTTCTCCCTGGTGCAGACGTACGGCGAGGCGATGATCGAGCGGCTGCGCGCCGGGGATCTGGACCTGTGCCTGACCTCCCCGGTGCCGGACGCCCCGGATCTGGCCGCGCGGCGGCTGGACGAGCAGCGGCTGCGGCTGGTCGTGCCCGAGGAGCACCCGCTGGCACGGCGCAGGCGGGTACGGCTGGCGGAGGCGGCGCAGGAGCCGTTCATCACCCTGGAGCCGGGCTACGGGATGCGGCGGATCTTCGACGCGCTGTGCGCCGAGGCGGGCTTCAAGCCGAGGATCGCGTTCGAGGGGGAGGAGGCCGAGACGCTGCGCGGGCTGGTCGCCGCGGGCCTGGGGGTGGCCCTGCTGCCGCCCCCGGCCGTGCCCCGGCCGGGGGTGCGGGAGCTGGCGGTCACCCAGCCGCGGGCGGTGCGGGAGATCGGGGTGGCCTGGGTGGACGGCCGCCCGGACACCCCGCCGGTGGCGGCGTTCCGGACGTTCCTGCTCAGCCGCCGGGGGCGGCTGCTGGCGTAAGGGGCGCGTGGGGCGGCCGTACGCGCCGGAGGGCGCGCTCAGTGGCGCAGGGAGCGGCCGAAGCCGGCCGCCAGCGGCATGCGCAGGCCCAGCGGCGGCGGGGCCGCCAGCGCGTCGGCCACCGGGCGGGCGAAGTCCCGGTCGCACAGCGAGCCCAGGGCGAAGTCCTCGGCCAGGGCGAGGACTTCCGCGCGGTGCTGGCGCAGTGCGTGGCCGTCGGTGTGGACCTCGAAGCGGCAGACGTCCGGGTTGATCTTCTTGGCCCGCACGGCCAGCCGGTAGGAGAGGTCCGGGCCGGTGTGCTCGTCGTCCGTGCCGTGCACGATCAGCACCCGCCGGCCGGCGAGCTGCCGCACCGGTTCCTCCCCGCCGTCCTCGGACGTCCCCGGCAGCCAGGGAGCCAGTGCCAGGACGGAGACGACCGCCGGGTGGCCCGCGGCCCGCAGCGCCGCCCGGCCGCCGATGTCCCGGCCCACCAGGCACACGGGGACGTCGCCGTAGCGGCGCACGACCTCCTCCAGCGCCCACTCGACATCCTCCACGGGGTGGGCGTCCGCGCCGTTCCAGCCGCGGTAGCGGTAGTGGAGGACGTGCGCGGCCACGTCGTGTCCCTCCCCCGCCCGCACCAGCCGCCGCGCCAGCGGCAGCATCGCAGCCGCGGCCCGGCGGGAGCGGCCGCGCGTGCTCGCGACCGCCCCTCCCGGGAGCAGCAGGACCACGCCCTGTACCGCGTGGTCGTCCCCGAACGCCCGCCCCAGCCGCGCATCCCGACGCGGCAACGCCTGCTGAGTCACGGCGAAAACGATGGCAGAAGCCGGGGTGTACGAGCGGTGCCGGGCGGTCACCGTTGGGTATCGAAAGCGTCCTGGGCCGCGTGCGGACGGTGCGCGGACGGCGTACGGGCAGGGGGTGTACCTGCCCAAGGGTGATATCTACGCGCGTAGGCGCTAGAGTGCGGCAATGACGAGCGAGACTGTCACCACCGCCCCCACCCCGGACCAGATCCGCCGCGCCCCCAAGGTGCTGCTCCACGACCACCTCGACGGCGGCCTCCGCCCGGCCACCGTCGCAGAGCTCGCCCGCGAGTGCGGCTACGACGGTCTGCCCGAGACCGACCCCGAGGCGCTGGGCACATGGTTCCGCGAGGCGGCCGACTCCGGCTCCCTGGAGCGCTACCTGGAGACCTTCGCCCACACCTGCGCCGTGATGCAGACGCGCGAGGCGCTGGTGAGGGTCGCGGCCGAGTGCGCCGAGGACCTGGCCGCCGACGGCGTGGTCTACGCCGAGGTGCGCTACGCCCCCGAGCAGCACCTGGAGGCGGGGCTGACGCTTGAGGAGGTCGTCGAGGCCGTCAACGAGGGCTTCCGGGAGGGCGAGCGCCGGGCCCGCGAGGCCGGCCGGCGCATCCGCGTCGGCGTCCTGCTCACCGCCATGCGGCACGCCGCCCGCTCGCTGGAGATCGCCGAACTGGCCAACCGCTACCGGGACGCGGGCGTCGTCGGCTTCGACATCGCGGGCGCCGAGGCGGGCCACCCGCCCACCCGCCACCTGGACGCCTTCGAGTACCTCAAGCGCGAGAACAACCACTTCACCATCCACGCCGGCGAGGCGTTCGGGCTGCCGTCCATCTGGCAGGCGCTCCAGTGGTGCGGCGCCGACCGGCTCGGCCACGGGGTGCGCATCATCGACGACATCCACGTCGCCGGCGACGGCACGGTGAAACTGGGCCGGCTGGCCGCGTACGTGCGCGACAAGCGGATTCCGCTGGAGCTGTGCCCCACCTCCAACATCCAGACCGGTGCGGCCTCCTCGTACGCCGAGCACCCCATCGGGCTGCTGCGGCGGCTGCGCTTCCGCGCCACCGTCAACACCGACAACCGGCTGATGAGCGGCACCAGCATGAGCCGCGAGTTCGGGCACCTGGTGGAGACGTTCGGCTACACGCTGGACGACATGCAGTGGTTCACCGTCAACGCCATGAAGTCCGCGTTCATCCCTTTCGATGAACGTCTGGCCATGATCAACGAGGTGATCAAGCCCGGGTACGCCGAGCTGAAGGCCGAGTGGCTGTTCCGGGAGGCCGTCGCCAAGGGCCTGTGACCAGCGGTTCCTCCGGCCGGAGGCGACCGGGGGAGGAGATGGGAGGCGGCCGGGCGCGACGGCGGAGGCGTGCGCCCGGCCGTTTCGGGGTGTTTGCGGCGGGTGCGGCGCCCTGGCTACGTTCGCGAGGCCGCTCAAGCCATCCACACGAGGACGTACCAGCTGATGAAGCAGCGAACGATGAAGACGATCGGTGTCGCCGTGCTCGGCGCCGCCTTCGCCGCAACCGGTGCCGGGACCGCCTCCGCGGCGGACACCCTGGGGCTCGGCAAGACCGCCGGAGGCGCGGTGAAGAGCCTGCCCGTGCAGGAGGTCGCCAGGACGCTGCCCGCCCCCGACGCGCCCCAGCAGGCCAGGACGCTGCCCGCTCCCGCCGAGGGCAAGGCCGGGCAGCAGCCCAACACCAAGAAGCAGGACCCGGTGCGGGACCTGCTCGGCGGCCTGCCGCTGGGCAGCCCGGAGAAGCCGACGATGCTCAACCTGCCGACGGGCAAGCTCAGCGGTGCCCTGCAGACCGGCAAACTGCTGGGCTGACACGCCTCCCCCTTCTCCCCTTCCGGCGCCTCCCCCCTCCCTCCACCCCACCCACGGGAGGCGCCACGGGCCGCGCACCGGGCCGCCCCGGCGCGCGGCCCGTTCCCCTGTGTGCGGGGGCGTCCGTACGGGGCGCGTCACCAGCCGGTGCGGTGCACCTTCCGCTCGTCCGGCAGCAGGATCCACAGCGCGATGTAGAGCAGGAACTGCGGCCCCGGCAGCAGGCAGGAGACCAGGAAGATCACGCGCATCGTGTTCGGGGTGGTGCCGAAGCGGCGGGCCAGCCCGGCGCACACACCACCGATCATCCGGTCGTCGCTGGGGCGGACGATTGCTGCCATGGCGGGACTCCTTCGCTCTTGACGGAACGCCGTCGATCGGCGGGGACAGATCCACCGTAGACGAGCGTTACGGGCGAAAGCCTCCCTCTACGGTGCGATCCCGACCCTGGAAGTCCTCGGGGGAGCACCCTGATCCCCCCTCCCCGGGGAGCCGGGCCGCCGTGCGCCGGAGCCCTCCCGCCGCGCCTCCGCGCGCAGCCGGGCGCGCAGCGCCGGGTAGCACAGCAGATGGACCAGGGCCACGCCCGTGGTGTTGAGCAGCAGCGCGTCCACGTCCGCCACCTGCCCCGGCACCGCGGGCTGCACCAGCTCGATGCCGAGCGAGATCATCGCCGCGGCGAAGACCGTACGCGCCCACGAGCCCAGCCGCGACGACACCCGGCCCGCCGCCATCGGCAGCAGCACACCCAGCGGGGCGAGCAGCGCCAGCCCGCCGCCGATGCCCTCCAGCGCCGCCCGGGGGCCGTCCGCCAGATCGGCGTGGATCGAGGCGAAGGGCCGCAGGTTCGCGGGGGAGACCCAGGGGACGGACAGGGGGCGCAGCGTCAGCCAGCCGACGAACAGCAGGTGGCAGCAGAGGAGTACGAGGCCCGCTGCACGGATGCGGTGGGCGGCGGAGCCGCCGGGGTGATGACGCTGCACGGGGACACAGACGCACACGGCGCGCACGGCGGTTCCGCACCTTCGGGCACGCCGGTGCGCGGCGCGGGCACCGGGCGCGGACGCGGGCGCGGGCGGCCCGCATCCGGCGCCCGGCACCCGGCGCCCGGCACCTAAGGGAGCGGAGTGCCCGCGGTCTTCGCCGCCTCCGGGCTGCCGCGCAGCGCGTCGGTGCAGGAGTAGCGCAGCGGGGGAGCCCCGCCGCCGTCCCGTGCCGGTCCGCCGAGCACCACCGAGTCCTCCTGGCCGGCGGCGGCCGTGCCCGCGAGGGTGCAGACGATCTGGGCCAGCGCGAAGGACGGCAGCCCGCCGGGGTCCCGGCTCAGCCGCAGCGTCCCTCCGGGATCGCCGTCCCCGGGCCCGTCGATCTCCAGCTCCCCGGGGACCGAGCTGCCGAAGCCCGCCTCCCGTTCGGCCCGGGACGGGTTCTCCCGCAACTCCTCCAGCAGCTCGCGGGCCGTCTCCAGCCGGGTGTCCGGGCCGGGCTCCGAGCCGCCCAGCGGTACGGTGCGCTCCACCGCGGAGACGGCTCCGCCGCAGACCAGGAAGACCTCCGCCCGGACGGTCCCGTCGCCGGGGCGCCGCTCCTCCTCGGTGGCGGGTGGCGCGCACGAGGCCCGCGACGGCGCCGGGCCGGCGTCCACCGGCACGGGCGTGGAACGTATGCCGCACCCGCCCAGCGCGAGCGCGGCCAGGGCCGCGGCGGTCGCGCGGAGGCCGGGAGCCGTGCGGCGCGTGGTGCTCATCGTCCGCCCTCCCGGTGCGCCCCGCCGCCGTCCGGGCCCGGGGCGGTGTCCGTGTCCCGGTTCCTGTCCGGCTCCCTGTCCGGGGCCCTGTCCGGGTCCGTGTCGCGGTCCTGCTCCGGCGCGAGGTGGCTGGCGTCGCGCGGCAGCCGCAGGGTGAAGACCGCGCCCCCCTCGGGCGCGTTCCCGGCGGTGATGGAACCGCCGTGGATGTGGGCGTTCTCCATGGCGATCGACAGCCCGAGCCCGCTGCCCTCGGAGCGGGGCCGGGAGGCGCTGGCCTTGTAGAAGCGGTCGAAGACGTGCGGCAGCACGTCCTCGGGGATGCCGGGGCCGCGGTCGGCGACCCGGATGACCAGCTCGTCCTCGCCCGGCTTCACGCCCGGCCCCTCGCCCGGTTCCGCGTCCTTCACTGCGGACTCGCGGGTGCGCACCGACACCCGCACCGGGGAGCCGCCGTGCTTGAGCGCGTTGCCGATCAGATTGGCCAGGATCACGTCCAGACGGCGCGGGTCGAGCCGCGCCGTGATGCCGCGGTCGGCGTCTAGCTCGACCGCGTCCAGCCAGGCCCGGGCGTCGATGCAGGCCGTCACCTGGTCCGCGACGTCGACGTCGTCGAGCACCAGGCGGGCCGTACCCGCGTCGAAGCGGGTGACCTCCATCAGGTTCTCCACCAGGTCGTTCAGCCGCCGGGTCTCGCTGACGACCAGGGTGACCGCGGGCGCGATCATCGGGTCGAGCGAGTCGATCTCGTCCTCCAGGACCTCGGTGACGGCGGTGATCGCGGTCAGCGGAGTGCGCAGCTCGTGCGACATGTCCGCCACGAAGCGGCGGCTGGACTCCTCGCGGGCGCTCAGTTCGGCCACCCGCTGCTCCAGCGCCTCGGCGGTGCGGTTGAACGTCCTGGAGAGCTCGGCCAGTTCGTCCTTCCCCGACACCCTCAGCCGGGTCTCCAGCTTCCCCTCGCCCAGTCTCCGCGCCGCCTCGCCCAGCTGCTGCACCGGCCGCAGCACCGTGGTGGCGGCGGCCTGCGCCAGCAGGGCGGAGCCGACCAGGGCCAGCGCGGTGGCGATCCCCAGCGACCAGGCCAGGGAGCTGAGGTCGTCCCGCTCGGGGGCGAGCGACTTGAACATGTAGCCCGTCGGCCCGCCGCCGATCACGGTCGCGCCGCCCACCAGATACGGTTCGCCGCCCACCGTGATCCGCTGCCAGTACAGGTGGTAGGGGGCCTTGTTGACGGCGTCGACCGGGCGCTTCTCGGCGACCGCCGAGCGCAGCGCCCCGGGCACGTCCTCCAGCGTGAACTCCGGGTCGGACACCGCCTCGCACCGCGAGCCGTCGGCCTGCTCCCCGATCAGCACCACCTCGTACCGCTGGGTGGTGTTGGCCATGGCGCCGGCCGTGTCCCGCAGCGCGTCGCAGGGCGGACGGCGGGGCATGGCCCCGGCGTTGTCGCCCAGCGACTCGCGGAAGTCGTTGAGCGCCGCGTTCTGCGCCCGGGTCAGGACGGCGTCGCGGTTGATCCAGTACGCGATGCCGGAGACGGCCACCGCGGCGGTCAGCGCGACCAGCGCGAATACCACCACCAGCCGCAGGCGCAGGCTCGTCAGCCGCAGCGACCCGGCGATCCTGTCCCGGGAGCCGCTCACGGCGCCTCCCGCCGGGCTCGGCCGCGCCGGGGCGCGGACGCGGACGCGGACCGGGGTATCGGCGCCGGACGCCCGCCGGCTTCGTGCGCCCCCGTCACGCGGGGGGATCCAGCCGGTATCCGACGCCGCGCACCGTGCGGATCAGCGTCGGAGAGGAGGGGACGTCCTCGACCTTGGCGCGCAGCCGCTGGACGCACGCGTCGACCAGCCGGGAGTCGCCGAGGTAGTCGTGCTCCCACACCAGCCGCAGCAACTGCTGCCGCGACAGAGCCTGTCCGGGGCGGCGGCTCAGCTCCAGCAGCAGCCGCAGCTCGGTCGGGGTGAGCTGGAGGTCCCTGCCGTTCTTCGTCACCGTCATCGCCGAGCGGTCGATGACCAGCGCGCCGAAGGTCGCCGAGTCGTTCGCCTCCCGCTCGCCGCGCCGCATCACCGCGCGGATGCGGGCGTCCAGCACCCGTCCCTGCACCGGCTTGACCACGTAGTCGTCCGCGCCGGACTCCAGGCCGACCACGACGTCGATGTCGTCGCTGCGCGCGGTCAGCAGGATGATCGGCAGCTGGTCCGTGCGCCGGATGCGGCGGCACACCTCGAAGCCGTCGATGCCGGGCAGCATGACGTCCAGCACGATCAGGTCGGGCCTCTGTTCGCGCAGCAGCTTGAGGCCGTCCTCGCCCGACGCGGCGGTCACCACGCGGTGGCCCTGCCGGGTCAGCCCCATCTCCAGGGCGGTACGGACGGCCTCGTCGTCCTCGATCAGCAACAGGAAAGGCACGCGCGCCATTCTGGCGCATCAGGCGCCCGCACTTCGACCGGCCGGTGAACGGAGCGCGAACACGGGCGGGTCACGGTCCGCCCTGCCTCTGTGACACCCCTGTGACAGACGGCGGACCCGGCGATGAAACTGCCCCGGCAGTGTATTCCGCGTACTCGGTACGGACCGAGCGCACAGGCCGGTTCCACAAAGGGGGGCGCGAGATGAACACACTGCACCGCAACATCACCAGCGCGGTTGTCAACACGCGTCTGCACACTCCCGTGGTTCCGGCACAGGGCGGGGAGAGGTCCGGCGCGGCGGGGGCCGGGTCGTGCGACCGGGGCGCCGGCCGCAGGCGGCCGGCGCACATCGCCGCCGCGCCCGAGCCGGTCCCGGGGGGGATCCGGGGGGAGGAAGCGCACGGGGAGGCATCGGGGGAGCGGCGCCGGGGGGGTGTGACGGAGGCGGAGTTCACCGCCTACGTCCGCGAGCGCCGCGCCTCCCTGTACGCCACCGCGTACCACCTCACGGGGGACCGCCACGAGGCCGAGGACCTGCTGCAGAGCGCGCTGTTCTCCACCTACCGCGCCTGGGACCGGATCACCGACAAGGCCGCGGTCGGCGGATACCTGCGCCGCACCATGACGAACCTCCACATCAGCGCCTGGCGGCGCCGCAAGCTCAACGAGTACCCGACCGAGGAGCTGCCCGAGGCGGCCGGCGAGAGCGACGCGATGCGCGGCACCGAACTGCGCGCGGTGCTGTGGCAGGCGCTGGCGCGGCTGCCCGAACTCCAGCGCACGATGCTGGTCCTGCGCTACTACGAGGGCCGTACCGACCCGGAGATCGCGGAGATCCTGAACATCAGCGTCGGCACGGTCAAGAGCAGCATCTGGCGCTCCCTGCGCCGGCTGCGCGGCGACGAGGCGCTCAGCTTCGGGCGCGATCTGGAGGAGAGCTTCGGCGAGCTGGTCGCCTGACGGCGCGCCGGGACCGGGGGGAAGACGGGGGACAGGGGGCAAGCGGGGGGAAACGGGGGAGAGCACGGGGGTGCTCGGTGAGCGGGCCGGGCCGGACGGGGGGTCCGGCCCGGCCCGCTCTCACGCGCGCACGACCCCCGGGCGCTCGCCTCCACGCGTACGCCTCCCGGGCGCGCCGAGCGCCTCGATCCGCGCCAGTGCCTCGTCCCGGCCGCAGGCATGGGCGCCCAGGGCGACGTGGCGCGCGACGATCGAGCCCTCGGCGCGCATCAGGGTCCAGCCGCGGCGCACCAGGACGGGCAGCGACTTGCGGCCCTCGCGCACATCGCGCACCAGCCGCCGCCGGAAGGTTGTGGAGGGGCGGCCGCGCAGGCACAACGCGTCGGCCAGCAGGCCGAGTCCGAGGCAGCGCGCGGCGATCTCGGCGGCGAATATCCCCTCGGCGACGAACAGGCGCGCGCCGCGCAGGTCCAGCGCGTCCTCGCCGGTCCGGGCGCTCGTGGAGATGTCGTAGACCGGGACGGTGGCCCGGCCGCTCCCGCACAGGGCGGCGATCGCCGCCACCGCCGCGTCGGCGTCCCAGGAGGCGGGGTGGTCCCAGTCCACCGGACCGCCGGCGGCGAGCCGGGGGAGAGTGGGGTCGCCGGCCTCCTTGTAGAAGTCGTCCAGGCGCAGTACGGGCAGCCCGGTGCGGGCGGCGAGCGAGGACTTGCCGGAGCCCGAGGGACCGGTCAGCAGGATCACGCGGGCGGTGTCGTGGGAGCTCACGGAAGACCATTGTCGGCCATCCACAGGGGCGCCGGTACGCGTGTGCGTGTGACGCCCGGCTCGTATACGCTGAGTCACCGTACAGTCACAGTCTTCGAGTTCTCTTGGCAGGTGTACCGATGACCGCTCAGCGCCGCCGTCACGCACGGGAGAGTCGGACGGGGAGCAGCGGCGTCCAGCGCGCCCTGCTGCGGGCCGGGTTGACCGTCTCCGCGGTCGGGGCCGCGGTGGCCACGGGCGCGGGGGCGGCGGCCGCGGCTCCCGGGCAGGGCGCCGGGGCGCCCGTACAGCTCTCGGGCCTGACGTCGGCGCTCTCGCCGGATTCGCTCGGGTCGAGCGTGCACGGCCTGGCCGAGGGCGTGGGAGCCACCGAGCACGCGGCGGCCGGTGCGGCACGCCCGGTCAAGGACGCGCGGATCGACCCGCTGGCGGGCACGGGCGTCGACCCGCTGGACAACACGGTCGGCACCCAGATCGCCGACTTCCGGCCGGTGAGCAGCGGGGCCGTCACGGGGCCGGTCAGCGAGGGGGGCACGGTCCGCACCCTTCCGGTGACGGGCCCGGTGGCGGGGCTGCTGCCCGGCTGAGCGGGCTTCCGGCCGGGCGGGGCGCCCCGTCCGGGGCGCGCCTCCCCTGAGGGAGCCGCGCCCCGGACGGGCGGTCCGTCAGACGCCGACGGGGTGCCAGACGGTCTTGGTCTCGACGAAGGCCAGCATCCGCTTCACACCCGGGTCGGCGGACCAGTCGGAGGCCGCGGATCCGCCGGCCTCCGGGCGCAGCACCCGCTTGAGGTTGTCCGCGGCGGCCGTCTCCAGCTCCTTCGCCAGATCCGCGTCCGCGCCCGCCAGGTCGATCGCGTTGACGTCGCTGTGGGCGGCGAGCGGCGCGGCGATCTCCGCGGTCCGCCCGGACAGGATGTTGACCACCCCGCCGGGCAGGTCGGAGGTGGCCAGCACCTCGGCCAGCGACAGTGCGGGCAGCGGCGCCCGCTCACTGGCCACGACGACGGCCGTGTTGCCGCTGACGATCACCGGGGCCAGCACCGAGACCAGGCCCAGGAGCGAGGACTCCTGCGGGGCCAGCACGGCGACCACACCGGTCGGCTCGGGCGTGGAGAGGTTGAAGTACGGGCCCGCGACGGGGTTGGCGCCGCCCGCGACCTGGGCGATCTTGTCGGACCAGCCCGCGTACCACACCCAGCGGTCGATCGCCGCGTCCACCCGGGCGGCGGCCTTCGCCTTCGACAGCCCCTCGGCTGCGGCCACCTCGGCGGTGAACTGCTCGCGGCGGCCCTCCAGCATCTCGGCGATCCGGTAGAGGATCTGGCCGCGGTTGTAGGCGGTCGCCCCCGACCAGCCGCCGAACGCCTTGCGGGCCGCGACCACCGCGTCCCTGGCGTCCTTGCGGGAGGCGAGCGGGGCGTTGGCCAGCCAGTTGCCGCGTGTGTCGGTCACCTCGTACACCCGTCCGCTCTCGGACCGGGGGAACTTCCCCCCGACGAACAGCTTGTAGGTCTTCGCCACGCCCAGCCGCGTGCGCGCGGCGCCGCCGGGGTTGCCGGACTGCTCAGACATCGAGGTACGCCTCCAGACCGTGACGGCCGCCCTCGCGGCCGAAGCCCGACTCCCTGTAGCCGCCGAACGGCGAGGTCGGGTCGAACTTGTTGAACGTGTTGGCCCACACCACGCCGGCCCGGAGCCTGCTGGCCATCGCCAGGATGCGCGAGCCCTTCTCCGTCCACACGCCGGCGGACAGGCCGTACTGCGAGTTGTTGGCCTTGGCCACCGCCTCGTCGGGGGTGCGGAAGGACAGCACCGACAGCACGGGTCCGAAGATCTCCTCGCGGGCGATCCGGTGGGCCTGGGTGACGTTGGTGAAGACCGTCGGCGCGAACCAGAAGCCCCGCTCGGGCAGTTCGCACGCCGGGGACCACCGCTCGGCGCCCTCGGCCTCGCCGCTGTCGGCGAGCTCGGTGATGCGGGCGAGCTGTTCGGCGGAGTTGATCGCGCCGACGTCGGTGTTCTTGTCCAGCGGGTCGCCCACCCGCAGGGTGGACAGCCTGCGCCGCAGCGCCTCCAGCAGCTCGTCCTGCACCGACTCCTGGACCAGCAGGCGCGAGCCCGCGCAGCACACCTGGCCCTGGTTGAAGTAGATGCCGTTGACGACGCCCTCGACGGCCTGGTCGATCGGCGCGTCGTCGAAGACGATGTTGGCGCCCTTGCCCCCCAGTTCCAGGGTGAGCCTCTTGCGCGTCCCGGCGACCGTGCGCGCGATCTGCTTGCCGACGGCCGTGGAGCCGGTGAAGGCGACCTTGTCGACGCCCTCGTGCGCCACCAGCGCCGCTCCCGTGGATCCGTCGCCGGTCAGGATGTTGACGACGCCCTTCGGCAGCCCCGCCTGGCGGCAGACGTCCGCGAAGAACAGCGCCGACAGCGGGGTGGTCTCGGCGGGCTTGAGGACCACGGTATTGCCGCAGGCCAGCGCCGGGGCGACCTTCCAGGCCAGCATCAGCAGCGGGAAGTTCCACGGGATGACCTGGGCGGCCACTCCCAGCGGCCTCGGGTCCGGCCCGTACCCGGCGTGGGCGAGCTTGTCGGCCCAGCCCGCGTGGTAGAAGAAGTGCGCGGCCACCAGCGGCAGGTCCGCGTCGCGGGTCTCGCGGATCGGCTTGCCGTTGTCCAGGGTCTCCAGGACGGCCAGCTCGCGCGAGCGCTCCTGGATGATCCGGGCGATCCGGAACAGGTACTTGGCGCGCTCGGAGCCGGGCAGCGCCGACCAGGTGGCGAAGGCGCGGCGGGCGGCGGCCACGGCGGCGTCCACGTCCTCGGCCCCGGCGTGGGCGACCTCGGCCAGGACCTCCTCGGTGGACGGCGAGAGGGTCTTGAAGGACCTGCCCCCCGCGGCCTCGCGGAACTCGCCGTCGACGAACAGGCCGTAGGAGGGGGCGATGTCCACCACGGCGCGGGACTCGGGCGCGGGTGCGTACTCGAACATGGGGCTCATCGTGATCAGTCCACCGTCACGTAGTCGGGGCCGGAGTAGCGCCCGGTGGTCAGCTTCTGGCGCTGCATCAGCAGGTCGTTGAGGAGGCTGGAGGCGCCGAAGCGGAACCAGTCGGGGTGCAGCCAGTCGTCCCCGAGGACCTCGTTCACCATCACCAGGTATTTGATCGCGTCCTTGGTGGTGCGGATGCCGCCCGCGGGCTTGACCCCGATCCGCGTGCCGGTGGCGGCGCGGAAGTCGCGCACGGCCTCCAGCATCACCAGGGTGTTCGCCGGGGTGGCGTTGACCGCGACCTTGCCGGTGGAGGTCTTGATGACGTCGGCCCCGGCGAGCATCGCCAGCCAGGAGGCGCGGCGGACGTTGTCGTACGTGGACAGCTCGCCGTTCTCGAAGATCACCTTCAGGTGCGCGTCCTCGCCGCCGGGGCGGGCGCACGCCTGCTTCACGGCCCGGATCTCCTCGAAGACCTTCATGTAGCGGCCGGAGAGGAAGGCGCCCCGGTCGATCACCATGTCGATCTCGTCGGCGCCGGCCGCCACCGCGTCGCGGGTGTCCGCCAGCTTCACGTCCAGTTCGGCGCGTCCGGAGGGGAAGGCGGTGGCGACGGAGGCGACCTTGACGTCCTGCCCGCCGGCGGCGGCCAGGGCCTCCTTGGCGGTGGCCACCATGTCCGGGTAGACGCAGATCGCGGCGACCCTCGGCACGGTGCGGTCGGTGGGGTCGGGGTTGACGCCCTTGGCGCACAGCGCCCGGACCTTGCCCGGGGTGTCGGCGCCCTCCAGGGTCGTCAGGTCGATCATCGAGATGGCGAGGTCGATGGCGTACGCCTTCGCCGTGGTCTTGATCGAACGGGTGCCGAGCTGGGCCGCGCGGGCTTCCAGGCCGACGGCGTCGACCCCGGGCAGGCCGTGCAGGAAGCGGCGCAGCGCGGCGTCGGAGGCGGTCGCGTCCGCCAGTGCGGAGGGCGCGGCGGGAGGCGGTGCGGGGGGTGCGGTGGGAGACGAAGCAGACATGGTCACCAGATGAGCATATCTACGCGCGTAGCAAACTGTCATCCCCCTCCCCCGCTTCCCGGCCGGGCCGCCGCGGGCGCACGTCCGGCCCGTGAGGCGCCCCACCGGCCGGACGTGCGTGCGGCGGGGTCGTGCAGAATCGGAGGCATGAGTGAGCAGACCGGGTACCCGGACCACACCTACCGCTCGGCCATGGGGATGGTGGGGGGCACGCTGCTGCTGGCGCTCGTCGTGCTGCTGGCCGCCGACGGGATCGCCAACGGCGAGGGCCGCACCCGGTGGATCTCGCTGGCCGCGCTGGTGGCGTTCGTGCCGCTGATCTTCGCCTTCTCCCTGCGGCCGGCCGTGTACGCCGGGCGCGAGCGGCTGCGGGTGCGCAACCCGTTCCGCACGATCACGCTGCCGTGGGCGTCGGTCGAGGGCGTACGGGCGGCGTACTCCGCCGAGGTCTTCGCGGGCGACGGCAAGTACCAGATGTGGGCGATCCCGGTCTCGCTGCGCCAGCGCAAGAAGGCGCTCCGGCAGAGCCGGGGCGGCGGCGCGGCATCGGCGAACCTGTCGGGTCCCGGGGCGGTGTTCGCCCCGGAGCTGGCCGGCACGGGCGGCTACCGGGCCCAGGCGGACCAGGCGGTGGACGAGATCCGCGCCCTGGCCGAGCGCCACGCCCCGGACGAGGGGGCGCAGGGCGCCCCCAGCGTCCGCTGGGCCTACGAGGTCATCGTCCCGGCGGCGGTCGGCGGGGCGGCCCTGCTGGCCCTGCTCTTCCTGGGCTGAGGTCCCGCATCGCCCGCGCGGCGTCCCACGGGATTTCCACGTGCCTCCACGGACCCGTGGTGCCGTGCCGGGCGGTGCGGCACCTTCCACCCGTACCACCCGTACCGCCGGACGCCCGCCCGTGCGGCGCCGCGCACGCCCCTCGGCTCGCCCCCCGCGTGGACGGACCGCTTCCGGCCCCGCCCGGCGTACGTCAGATGCCCGCGGCGGCGGCGAGGTCCGCCCTGAGGGCGCCCAGCACCTGCTCCGCCGTGGCGCGGGCCGCGCTCAGCTCCGAGGCGTCCGCCACGGGGACGACCGCCTCCAGGTAGCACTTCAGCTTCGGCTCCGTGCCGCTGGGGCGGACGACGACCCGGGCGCCGGCCACCCGCTGCCGGGGGTCGCCCGCCAGCCGGTAGCGCAGGCCGTCGGTCGGCGGCAGGTCCCCGGCGCCCCGGCTCAGGTCCTCCGCCGAGAGCACCGTCAGGCCCGCCAGCAGGGCCGGCGGCGCCTGGCGCAGCCGGCGCATGGCGCCGGCGATCACGGACAGGTCCTCCACCCGCACCGAGAGCTGGTCGGTGGCGTGCAGGCCGTACTCGACCGCGAGGTCGTCCAGCAGCTCGGTCAGGGAGCGCCCGCTCCCCTTCAGCTCGGCGGCCAGTTCCGCGACGAGCAGCGCCGCCGTGACGCCGTCCTTGTCGAGCACGCCCTCGGGGTCCACGCAGTAGCCCAGCGCCTCCTCGTAGGCGTAGCGCAGCCCGTCGACGCGGGCCAGCCACTTGAAGCCGGTCAGCGTCTCGGTGTACGGCACGCCCGCCGCCTCGGCGATGCGCGACAGCAGGGAGGAGGAGACGATCGTGGTGGCGAAGGTCCCCCGCGCACGCTTGTGCACAAGATGGGTGGCCAGCAGCGCCCCCACCTCGTCGCCGCGCAGCATCCGCCAGCCCGCGTCAGCCTCCGGGTCGGGGACGGCCACCGCGCAGCGGTCGGCGTCGGGGTCGTTGGCGATCACCAGGTCCGGCCGGTGCTCGCGGGCCGCGGCGAAGGCCAGGTCCATCGCCCCGGGCTCCTCCGGGTTGGGGAAGGCCACGGTGGGGAAGTCGGGGTCGGGATCGGCCTGCTCGGCCACCGGCACGGGGGCGGGGAAGCCCGCGCGCCCGAAGGCGGCGGCGACCGTGGCGCCGCCCACGCCGTGCAGCGAGGTGTGGACCACCTTCACGTCCCGGGGCCCGCCGGGGGCGAGGACGGAGACCGCGCGCTCCAGGTAGGCGTCCACGACCTCCTCGCCCAGCACATCCCAGCCGGACCCGGCCAGGGGGACGTCCGCGAGGGAGCCGATGGAGGCGATCTCGTCGGCGATCTCCCCGTCGGCGGGCGGCACGATCTGGGAGCCCCCGCCGAGGTAGACCTTGTAGCCGTTGTCGCGCGGCGGGTTGTGGCTGGCGGTGACGGTGACGCCCGCGACGGCGCCCAGGTGCCGGACGGCGAAGGCCAGTACCGGCGTGGGCAGGGGGCGCGGCAGCAGGGCCGCCCGCAGGCCGGCGCCGACCATCACGGCCGCGGTGTCGCGCGCGAAGTCCTCGCTGCGGTGGCGGGCGTCGTAGCCGACGACGACCAGGCCCCCGCCGTGCCCGTGCGCCCGCAGGTACGCCGCGAGCCCGGCGGCCGCGCGGATGACGACCGCGCGGTTCATCCGCATCGGGCCGGCGCCCAGCTCCCCGCGCAGTCCGGCGGTGCCGAACCGGAGGGTGCCGGAGAAGCGGGCCTCCAGCTCCTCCAGGTCCCCGGCCTCGATGAGGGCGGCCAGTTCCGCACGGGTCTGCGGGTCGGGGTCCTCGGCCAGCCAGGACCGCGCCTGCGCGGTCAGGTCCTCGTGCACGGTTGCCACGGTCTCTCCGCCTCTCGCGTGTCGCCTGTGGGCGGCGGTGTGCGCCGCTCCTGCTTCGCTGCTCCCCGCGCCGGTGGGCGCGGGCTCCTGCGATGTCCACCGGTACCCGGGAAGCCGGCGGGGCCCGCGGCGGGGTGGGCTGTCCGAGGGGCCCCGCGGGGCCCGTACCGCCGGGCGCGCCGGACCGGACCGGGTCCGACAGGGTCAGATGAGTCTGAGGACCCGGTCCAGCAGCGAGCCCATCCGGGCGGCCGAGTCGCGGCCGGCCTGGAGGACCTCCTCGTGGTTGAGCGGTTCGCCGGTCATGCCCGCGGCCAGGTTGGTGACCAGGGAGATGCCCAGCACCTCGGCGCCCGCCTCGCGGGCGGCGATCGCCTCCAGGACGGTGGACATGCCCACCAGGTCGCCGCCGATCGCCCGGACCATGCCGATCTCGGCGGGCGTCTCGTAGTGCGGGCCGGGGAACTGGACGTAGACGCCCTCCTCCAGGCCGGCGTCCACCTCCTGGCACAGCGCGCGCAGCCGCGGGGAGTACAGGTCGGTGAGGTCGACGAAGTTGGCGCCGACGATCGGCGAGACGCCGGTGAGGTTGATGTGGTCCCGGATGAGGACCGGCTGGCCGGGGCGCATTCCGGGGCGCAGCCCGCCGCAGCCGTTGGTCAGCACGACGGTCTTGCAGCCCGCGGCCACGGCCGAGCGGACCCCGTGGACGACGGACGCGACGCCACGGCCCTCGTAGTAGTGGGTGCGGCCGAGGAAGACCAGCGCACGCTTGTCGCCGAGGCGGTGCGAGCGGACCTTTCCGGCGTGGCCCTCGACCGCCGGCGGCGGGAAGCCGGGCAGGTCGGTGACCGGGAACTCGTGTTCCGGCTCCCCGAGCGCGTCGGCGGCCGGCACCCAGCCCGAGCCCATGACCAGGGCGACGTCGTGGGTCTCCGCGCCGGTCAGCTCGCGCAGGCGGGCCGCTGCGGTGCCGGCGGCGGCGTACGGGTCGCCGGAGTAGGCGGTGGTGGCAGAAGCGTTCACGCCGATGAGGGTAACCGGTAATCGCCTACGCGCGTAGACGGGTGTCCGGGAGTGGTCCGGGAAGCGGCCGAAAGTGGACCCGGGCGGGCCGGAGTGCCCCGGAATGTCCCGAAGCGGCCGACGGGGACCCGTGCGGTCCGCGCGGTCCGTCCGCTCCGTTCAGCAGGGGCGCTTGCGCAGTTCCGTCACGTAGTCGTGCGGTGCCCCGGCGGACTCCGCCGCGTCGGCGATCTCCCCCAGGTAGCGGGCCGAGGGCAGCCCGCCCTCGTAGCCGTTGAGGACGTAGCACCAGGCCGGCTCCTCGCCGTCCAGGGTGTGCACCCGCACCCGCATGCGGCGGTAGATGTCCATGCCGACGCCCTCCCAGCGGTCCATGGAGTCCTCGTCCATGGGGGCGATGTCGTAGAGCGCGACGAAGACCGTCGCCTTCGGGGCCTCCACGATGGTCGCCAGCGAGCCCTCCCAGCCCATGTGCTCGCCGCCGAAGGTCAGCCGCCAGCCGCTGAGCCACCCGGTGCCGCGCAGCGGCGAGTGCGGGGCGCGGCGGGACATCAGCCGGGCGTCGAGGTTTCCGGCGTATGCGGCGTAGAGCGACATGCGACGAGGGTATAGGCAGCGGCCTCCGCCACCCGGGCGGACCACCGTCGTGCCCCTGCCGTTTGCCCCGCCGCGTGCGTCGTCATGCGCACGGCGGGTGGTGGCGGCCGCCGGAAGGGCGCGTGCGAGACTGGAGTACGTGACTCGGATCGTGATCATCGGTGGTGGGCCCGGCGGCTACGAGGCGGCGCTGGTGGCCGCGCAGCTCGGAGCGGAAGTGACCGTCGTCGACCGCGACGGTCTGGGCGGCGCGTCGGTGCTGACCGACTGCGTCCCCTCCAAGACGCTCATCGCGACCGCCGAGGTGATGACGAACTTCGACTCCTCCTACGAGGAGCTCGGCATCATCGTCGAGGACGGCGCCCCCGACCCCGACAACCCCGCGCGGGTCGTCGGCGTGGACCTGGGCAAGGTCAACCGGCGGGTGAAGCGCCTGGCGCTGGCCCAGTCGCACGACATCACCGCGGCCGTCACCCGCGCCGGCGCCCGCGTGCTGCGCGGCCGCGGCCGGCTGGAGCCGGGTCAGGCGTCCGACGGCACGCGGCAGGTCGTCGTGGAGACGGCCGGGGGCGAGGAGGAGCGGCTGAGGGCCGACGCCGTGCTCATCGCCACCGGCGGCAAGCCGCGCGAGCTGCCCGACGCCCGCCCCGACGGCGAGCGCATCCTGAACTGGACGCAGGTGTACGACCTGGAGGAGCAGCCCGAGGAGCTGATCGTGGTCGGCTCCGGCGTCACCGGCGCCGAGTTCGCCGGCGCCTACCAGGCGCTCGGCTCCCGGGTGACGCTGGTCTCCTCGCGCGACCGCGTGCTGCCGGGCGAGGACCCGGACGCGGCGGTCGTGCTGGAGGACGTCTTCCGCCGCCGCGGCATGAACGTGATGTCCCGCTCCCGGGCCGCCTCCGCCAAGCGCGTCGGGGACCGGGTGGAGGTCACCCTCTCCGACGGCCGGGTCATCACCGGCAGCCACTGCCTGATGGCCGTCGGCGCCGTCCCCAACACCTCGGGCATCGGCCTGGAGGAGGCCGGGGTGGCGCTGAAGGACTCGGGCCACATCCGCACCGACCGTGTCTCGCGCACCTCCGCACCCGGCGTCTACGCGGCCGGCGACTGCACGGGCGTGTTCGCGCTCGCCTCGGTCGCGGCCATGCAGGGCCGGATCGCGATGTACCACTTCCTGGGCGAGACGGTGGCCCCGCTGGACCTCAAGACGGTCTCCGCGAACGTCTTCACCGACCCGGAGATCGCCACCGTCGGCTACACCCAGGCCGACGTGGACGCCGGCCGGATCGACGCCCGCGCCGTCAAGCTGCCGCTGCTGCGCAACGCGCGGGCGAAGATGCAGGGCGTGCGGGACGGTTTCGTCAAGCTGTTCTGCCGTCCGGGCACGGGGATCGTGGTCGGCGGGGTGGTGGTCGCGCCGCGCGCCAGCGAGCTGATCCATCCGATCTCGATCGCGGTCGACAACAACCTGACGGTCGAGCAGATCGCGAACACGTTCACCGTCTACCCCTCGCTGTCGGGTTCGATCGCCGAGGTCGCGCGGCAGCTGCAGACGCGGAAGGCGGCCGAGGGCGGCTGACCGGCAGCGGGCCGGAGGGCGGTCCGGCGGCCCGGGTTCCGCCGGGCCGTCCGCGTATACCACGGCAGGGTTCCGCCTACGAACAATTTCCGTTATTCAGCGGAAACAGCTGAAAGCAGACGGTCGCGCGGGTTACTGTCTGTTCCGTGTTCGCTGCAGAACGTCGTCAACTGATCCTCGAAATGGTGCGGGCCAACGGAGCCGTGTCGCTCCGCGAACTCGCACGTGTCGTCCAGACCTCCGAAGTGACCGTGCGTCGTGATGTCCGGGCGCTGGAGGCGGAAGGGCTGCTGGACCGCCGGCACGGCGGCGCGGTGCTGCCCGGCGGCTTCTCACGTGAATCCGGCTTCCCGCACAAGGCGCACCTGGCGACCGCGGAGAAGAGCGCGATCGCCGACGTCGCCGCGGGCCTCGTGGAGGAGGGGGAGGCCGTCGTCGTCGGCGCCGGGACGACCACGCAGGAGCTGGCCCGCCGCCTGGCGCGCGTTCCCGGCCTGACCGTGGTCACCAACTCCCTGCTGGTTGCGCAGGCGCTGGCGCACGCCAACCGCGTCGAGGTCGTGATGACCGGCGGCACGCTGCGCGGCGCCGACTACGCGCTGGTCGGCAGCGGCGCCGAGCAGTCCCTCCACGGGCTGCGGGTCTCGCGCGCCTTCCTGTCCGGCAGCGGGCTGACGGCCGAGCGCGGCCTGTCGACCTCCAACATGCTGTCGGCGAGCGTGGACCGGGCGCTGGTGCAGGCCGCCGCGGAGGTGGTCGTCCTGGCCGACCACACCAAGCTGGGCGTCGACACGATGTTCCAGACCGTTCCCCCGGAGGCCATCGCCCGCCTGGTGACCGACGAGCCGCCGCCGCACGAGGAGCGGGCGGCGGCCGAACTCCGGGCGCTGGCGGACCAGGGCGTCCAGATCACGGTGGCCGGTGCGGCGGGTGCGCCGTCCGGCGCGGTGCCCGGCGCCGCTGTGGCGCATCCCGGGCCGGCCGGAGCGGCGGGGCAGAGCGGCCAGGGCGGGCCGTCCGGCGTCGGTGAGTTCGTAGCGGCGCC
>NZ_JBKJFM010000389.1:0-544 GCF_046614825.1 Streptomyces nanhaiensis | reverse complement strand
ACATGGGCGGTGATCTCGCGCAGTACGCGCAACGGGCGCTCCGGCAGCACCAGTTCGTCCCAGCCGGGCTCGTCCGGGCGCACCGGGATGGACAGCCGGGCGGCTGTGGCGCCGGCCGGGCCGGTGTCGCCGAGCAGGCTGAGCGCGGCGACGCGGGCGGCGCCGCGGCGGCGCACGGGCCAGGGCTGCGGCTCCCCCAGCACGGTGAAGCAGGAGCCCTCGAACGCGGTGTCCTCCGGGTCGGGCAGCAGGCCCTCCGCGGCGGCGGGGAAGTCTGCGTGGTGCAGGGCCAGTGCGGCCCCGACCAGTGCGGCCAGCGGAGCCGCGCGCTGGGTGTCCCCCACCAGCGCTCCCGTGCTCCCCAGCACGCAGCCGTAGGGGTCGCCCGCGTCCGCCTCCCCGGCGGCCTGCGGGTCGGGCCGGTAGACGGCGGCCAGGGCCGCGGCCTCGCCGTGGCGGGCAGCGGGGGTGGCACCGCCGAGCTCCAGGTACTCGACGTCGCCGGGGGAGACCCGGGCGTCGGCGAGGGCGGCACGGGCCGCGG
>NZ_JBKJFM010000388.1:0-564 GCF_046614825.1 Streptomyces nanhaiensis | reverse complement strand
GCGAGAACGTGAACTCCAGGGACGCTGCGGCGACGGCGTCTTCGGGCGTCAGCAACCGCATGTGGCAGCCCGCCAGCGTGATGCGCGTGGATCGGCCGGTCGGGCCCCGCCCCAGATGCTGCAGGGTGCCGGGGTAGGAGGCGGTGACCTGCTCGCCGTCCACGAACACCAGATCCGCGTCCATCCCGGCCAGCGGGGCTGCCTCTGCCGGATGCCACCGCATCTCGACATCCTGATGCTCGCGGGCCAGGAACGCGGGCCCGGTGACCGTCATCTTCCCCACCGCCCCGCGCGGCAGCACCACCTTCTCGTCGAGCCCGTAGCCCAGACTGCGCCGCACCGCCTCGGCCTGCTCCGGCCCCAGGGGGCCGATCCCGCTCATGGTGATCACGATGGGGGAGACCTCATGGGCCCGCGGGTGCTTGCCGCGCAGTGTGTGCACCACGGTGTCGTCCTGCCGGGCGAAGTCCACCGTCCAGTGCTCGTCCAGTTCGCCTGCCTGCCCGCCCAGGGCTGTCACCCGGGCGCTCACATCCCGTATGCCGTCTTCGGCGTGAAAAAAAA
>NZ_JBKJFM010000387.1:0-597 GCF_046614825.1 Streptomyces nanhaiensis | reverse complement strand
CCTGGACCTCGCCGGTGGTCAGGCCCTTCGCGGACAGGGAGATCACCATCTCGTCCACGCCGGTCAGGCGCTTCTGCCGCTTCTTGACGATCTTCGGATCAAAGCTGCCCTCGCGGTCGCGGGGCACTGCTAGCTCGACCGGGCCGACGTCCGTCAGCACGGTCTTGGCCCGGGTCCCGTTGCGGCTGTTGCCTCCGTTCTTCCCGGCGGGATCGTGCTTGTCATAGCCGAGGTGGTCGGTGATCTCACCCTCCAGGGCGGACTCCAGCAGCCGCTTGGTCAGCTGCTGGAGCAGCCCACCCTCGCCGGTCAGCCGCAGGCCCTCGGCCTGAGCGCGGCCGACCAACTCGTCGATGGGCTGGTCGTCCACCTTCTTCGCCAGCTGCGGCTCAGCGGCCTTGACGGACTCGGCCTCGGTCACGTTGTCGCTGGTCATCGATGCATCTTCCTTGATCAGGAGTTACACCGATCGTTTGGCTCTGGCCCGTAGTCGGTGGTGACGCCGAGTAGCCATCCGCGATGATCTCGTGATGGATGTCAATTTTCTTATCGGGACGGTGTTTTCCGGGCTGTCGGCACTGGTCGTCGAGGACGTTA
>NZ_JBKJFM010000386.1:0-608 GCF_046614825.1 Streptomyces nanhaiensis | reverse complement strand
GCCATGCCGCCGTAGGTGTCGATGATGATCTTCCGGCCGGTCAGGCCCGCGTCGCCCATCGGGCCGCCGATCTCGAACCGGCCGGTGGGGTTGACCAGCAGCCGGTACCCGTCGGTGTCCAGCTTGACCCCGTCCCGGGCGAGGGCGGTCAGCTCCGGCTCCACGACGAACTCGCGGATGTCCGGGGCCAGCAGCGCGCCGACGTCGATGTCGGAGGCGTGCTGGGAGGAGACCACCACGGTGTCCAGGCGCACGGCCTTGTCGCCGTCGTACTCGATGGTCACCTGCGTCTTGCCGTCCGGGCGCAGGTAGGGCATCGCCCCGTCCTTGCGCACCTGGGCGAGCCGCGAGGACAGGCGGTGGGCGAGGGTGATGGGCAGCGGCATCAGCTCGGGCGTCTCGTCGCAGGCGTAGCCGAACATCAGGCCCTGGTCGCCGGCGCCCTGCCGGTCCAGCTCGTCCGCCCTGCCGGCCTCCGAGGCGCCCTCCACCCGGGTCTCGTAGGCGGCATCCACGCCCTGGGCGATGTCGGGGGACTGCGCCCCGATGGAGACCGACACCCCGCACGAGGCGCCGTCGAAGCCCTTCTTGGAGGAGTCGTAGCCGAT
>NZ_JBKJFM010000385.1:0-612 GCF_046614825.1 Streptomyces nanhaiensis | reverse complement strand
TCCCGTCCCCCCCCCCCCCCCCCGGGGACCCCCCTCCCCAAGGCCCCCGACCTGGCCGTCCTGCCCCCCCCCCCCCACGAGGTGCCCGAGCCCGCCGAGCAGTGCGGCAAGCCCGGCGTGCGCGCCCTGGCCGTCCTCGGCCCCCGCCTCGACACCGGGCAGGGCGCCGCCCTGCTGGCCGCCTGCCGCCGCCACGGCATGCGCCTGCTCGGCCCCCACTCGCTGGGCGCCGCCAACACCGAGGACGACATCCGCCTGGCGGCCGTCCTCACCCCCGCGCTCCCGGCCGCCGGCACCGGCGGCACAGCCGGGGTGGCCGTGCAGTCCGGCGGGGTCGGCGCCGCCCTGCTGGGCGGGCTGGCCCGCCTGGGCATCGGCGTCTCCACCTTCGCCTCCCTGGGCGACAAGTACGACGTCAGCGGCAACGACATGCTCCGGTGGTGGGAGGGAGACGGCCGCACCGACCTGGCCCTGCTCCACCTGGAGTCCTTCGGCAACCCGCGCGCCTTCTCCCGCACCGCCCGCCGCGTCTCCCGCCGCATGCCCGTGCTCACCGTCGACGCCGGGCGGTCCGAGGCCGGCCGGCGCGCCGCCGCGGCGCACACCGCCGCC
>NZ_JBKJFM010000384.1:0-621 GCF_046614825.1 Streptomyces nanhaiensis | reverse complement strand
CGGATGGTGTTTCGGTGGTCACAGCGTGAGGGAAACGCCCGGTTACATTCCGAACCCGGAAGCTAAGCCTTTCAGCGCCGATGGTACTGCATGGGGGACCGTGTGGGAGAGTAGGACGCCGCCGAACAATCTTTGAAGGGCCCTTGGTCCCAGCGTGCATGCTGGGACCAAGGGCCCTTTTGCTGTTTGTGCGCAAGATCGAACGTGTACCACCCAAGACAGGAGCCACATCAATGTCCAATTCCTCCGAGGAACAGCCGGGCCGGCCCGAGCGCTCGGACAGGCCGCGTCGCCAGAGTGGCGACGAGAGGCGGGGTGGCTTCCGTCGGGATGATCGACCGTCGTATCGGCGGGACGATCGGGGTGAGCGGTCGCGCGGTCCGCGTCGCGATGACGAGCGTGGCGATCGTGGTGGTTTCCGCCGGGACGAGCGTCCGCCGTTCCGCCGGGATGACCGGGATCAGGGGCGTGGCGACCGGCGTGAGGACCGCGGAGGTTTCCGTCGGGACGAGCGGCGTGAGGACCGTGGTGGGTTCCGTCGGGACGACCGTCCGTCGTACCGCCGGGAGGATCGGCGTGACGATCGGGGCGAGCGGCCCCGTGGCCCGCGCCGCGACGACG
>NZ_JBKJFM010000383.1:0-627 GCF_046614825.1 Streptomyces nanhaiensis | reverse complement strand
CAGGCCCAGCCCGAGCCGCAGGCCGAGGCGCCCGCCCCGGCTCCGGCCCCCGAGCCGAAGCCCGAGCCCCAGGCCGCCCCCGCGCAGCCGCAGGCCCAGGCCCCGCAGCAGGCGGCTCCGTCGGGTGGCGCGGCGGAAGGCACCGACGTGGTGCTGCCGGCGCTCGGCGAGTCCGTCACCGAGGGCACCGTCACCCGCTGGCTGAAGTCGGTCGGCGAGGAGGTCGAGGCCGACGAGCCGCTGCTGGAGGTGTCGACCGACAAGGTCGACACCGAGATCCCGGCGCCCGCCTCCGGCACCCTGCTGGAGATCGTGGTGGGCGAGGACGAGACGGCGGAGGTCGGCGCGAAGCTGGCCGTGATCGGCGCCGCCGGTGCCGCTCCGGCCCAGGCCCCCGCCCCGGCGCAGCCCGAGCCGCAGGCCCAGCCCGAGCCGCAGGCCGAGGCGCCCGCCCCGGCTCCGGCCCCCGAGCCGAAGCCCGAGCCCCAGGCCGCCCCCGCGCAGCCGCAGGCCCAGCCCGCCCCCGCGCAGGCCCAGGCCCCGCAGCAGGCGGCTCCCACGCCCGCTCCGGCGCAGGCCCCGGCCCCGTCCGCCCCGGCCGGCGGCCAGCGCGCCTACGTGACCCCC
>NZ_JBKJFM010000382.1:0-631 GCF_046614825.1 Streptomyces nanhaiensis | reverse complement strand
CAGGGCGACGGGGGCCGGACGGGGGGCGCCGGAGCCTCCCGCGACGGGTCCGGCGTCCGCATCGACGTGGCCGGCGCGGAAGGCGCGGAAGGGCGGGGCGCCCCGTCCTCCGGCACGGACCGCCCGGAAGGCGCGGACGGGGAGGGCCCGCCGCGCGGGGAGGACGGCACCGGGCCGGGCCGGCTGACGGTCGAGGCCCAGCCGTCCGGGGACGCCACCGTCGTCACCCTCACCGCCTCCGGCGGCTCCCCGGTCCACTGGACGGCCTCGGCGGACGCCTCCTGGCTGCGACTGGACCGTACGCACGGGACGCTGCGGCCCGGCGAGTCCGCCGCCTTCGCCGTCACCGTCGACCGGTCGCGGGAGCCGGCGGGCGCGTGGACCGCGCGGATCTCGATCGCCCCGGCGAAGGCGGTGATCACCCTCCAGGGGCACGGCGCCGAACCGCGTCCGGCCGAACCGCGCCCCTCCGACCCCCCGGAGCCGGAGCCCTCCGAGCCGCCCGCGTCCGAACCGGCCCCCGAACCGCCGTCGAGCACACCCCCGCCGGAGCCCTCACCGCCCCCGGCGGGGCAGCCGGACTAGCGGCCGGCCCGGCCGCCGGTCCGGCGCCACCGGGCGGCCGCTAGTC
>NZ_JBKJFM010000381.1:0-636 GCF_046614825.1 Streptomyces nanhaiensis | reverse complement strand
GCGCTGGGCGGCCCTGGCCGCCGTCCTGTCGGTGGGGGTGGCGCTGTCACCGGCGGTGCGCCGCCTCGCCCCGGCCCGCCGCGCGGTGCCGGTGCGGTGGTGGTGCGGTGCGATCGCCACCGCGCTGGGGGTGCGGGTCCGCGTCACGGGCGGGCCCGCGGCCGGTCCGGCGCTGGTGGTGGCCAACCACGTCTCCTGGCTGGACGTACCGCTGCTGGCCGCCGTGGCGCCCGGCCGGATGGTGGCCAAGCGGGAGGTCGGACGGTATCCGGTGCTGGGGCGGCTGGCCGCCCGCGGCGGGACCCTGTTCATCGACCGCGAGCGGCTGCGGTCCCTGCCGGGGACGGTCGCGGAGGTCGCCGGGGCGCTGCGCGCGGGCTCGACCGTGGTGGCCTTCCCCGAGGGCGGCACCCGGTGCGGCAGGGAACTGGGGCCGTTCCGCGGGGCGCTGTTCCAGGCCGCGCTGGAGGCCGGGGTCCCCGTGCAGCCGGTGGCGATCCGCTACCGGGAGCGCAGCAAGGCGGGGACGGCTGGCGTGGCGGGCGGGGCGGGCACGGTGGGCACGCGGGCCGCCTTCGTCGGCGACGACACACTGGCCGCCTCGCTGCGCCGGGTGGCCGCCGCCCGGGGCCTGGT
>NZ_JBKJFM010000380.1:0-681 GCF_046614825.1 Streptomyces nanhaiensis | reverse complement strand
GCGCCGGGGCCGCCCCGCGTCGGGCACCGGCAGCGGCACCGGCCCCAGGACCTCCGCGTCGGGCGGCAGTTCGGCCGCGGCCAGCAGTTCGGCGACGGCTTCGGGCGGGCCCGTCACGGCGGCCATCCGGGACACCGGCGGGAAGCCCAGCTCGGCCCGCTCGGCCAGCTCGCGCCGCGCGTACCCGGCCGGGTCCCAGCGCACCAGCGCCTGGACGGGCCGCAGCGCCGGTTCGGCCATGACCACCACCGTGCCGCCCTCGGTGTGGGGGCGCACCAGTGCGGCGGCGTCCAGCCAGCGGCGCAGGGCCTCCTCCCCCGCGCGCAGGTCGGGGCGGGAGAGCAGCGCCCAGCCGTCCAGCAGCAGGGCCGCCGCGTAGCCGGGCCCCTCGGCGACCGGCTCCGCTCCGGGGGTGCTGACCACCAGGGCGGGCCGGTCGGGCACCGCGTCCAGGACGTGGTCGCGGCCGGAGGTGCGGACGGGCACGGACGGGAAGGCCCGGCCCAGCTCCTCGGCGGTGCGCCGGGCCCCGAAGACCCGCCCCCGCAGGCGGGTCCCGCCGCACTCCGCACACGCCCAGCCGGGCGTGTCGCGTCCGCACCAGCCGCAGCGGGGCGGGGCGTCGCCGCCGGTGGCCTCCAGAGGGCCCGAGCAGTGGGCGCAGCGGGCGGGCTCACGACA
>NZ_JBKJFM010000037.1:0-40773 GCF_046614825.1 Streptomyces nanhaiensis | reverse complement strand
CTGGGCCCGGCTGGCCGGCGGCGCCCCGCCGCGCGGCGGGGCCGACCCGTTCCCCGGCGGGCCGGCCGGGCTCACCGAGGGGCTCACCGAGGCGGAGCGGCGGCTCGCCCTCCTCGTCGGGCAGGGGGCGAGCAACCAGGAGGCGGCGGCCAGGCTGTTCCTCAGCGTCAAGACCGTCGAGGCCCGGCTGACCCGCATCTACCGCAAGCTCGGCGTCCGCGGCCGGGCCCAGCTCGCCGTGGCGGTGCGCGACGAGTGACCGGCCCGGGGCCGATCCGGCCCGCCCGATCCGGCCCGTACGAGCCGGCCCGTACGAGCCGGTCTCCAGCGGTGCTGAAGCCGGGCGCGGCAGCGTGGTGGCGATCGCGCCGCCGGCCTTCGGCGGCGCAGGCCGTCATCGAAGGGAGTCGCCGTGTCTCAGGCGGTCCAGGCAACCAGGAGCAAGGTCACCGGGGACCTCTACGCGGAGGTGCAGACGTTCTACGCGCGGCAGATGCGCCGCGTCGACGCCCTGGACATCGAGGGTTTCGCGGACACCTTCACCGACGACGGAGTGGTGGTGCACGCCAACGGCGAGCGGGCGCAGGGCCGGGAGCGGATGGTCGCGGGGATGCGGGCCAACCTGCCGCGCTACCGGGACATCGCCGTCCGGCACTGGTTCGACCACCTGCTGATCGAGACCGACCCCGCGGACGAGGACACCCTGCGGGTGTCGTACTACACGCTCGTCACCCAGACCGACCGCGAGGGGAAGGTCTCCTTCCAGCCGACCTTCACCGTCGAGGACGTGCTGGTGCGGCGCGACGGCGAACTGCTCACGCGCTCGCGGGTCATCCACCGCGACACCCCCGTGGAGCTCCCCGCCTCCTGAGGCGCCCCCGCGGCGCGGCGCCCCGCGCCGGGCCGCGCACGGCACCACGGCGGTGGCCCCCCGGATCCCACCGGGGGGCCACCGCCGTGGTGCCGTGCGGCGACCGTCGCGCCGCCCGTACCACCTGTGCACCGCTGCCGTTCCGAGGTTTGGAAGGGCCCGTCAGTCGATGCCCCGCCAGATGTGCGGCTCGGATGCGTCCTCCTCCTCTCCGGCCAGCAGGGGAACGGGGATGTCCCAGAAGTCGTGGTTCAGGGGCTCACGCTCCGGCGCATCGGTGATCATCGTCATCTCCTCCCCGCCGGATCCGGCACGCCGCCTCAGGCGTGGCAGTCCGGCAGTCCTCCGTGGTACGCGACCATCTCCCCGAAGGGGCCGGCCACGTCCATCCGCGCTCCGGGCGGCAGTCCCTCCAGCTCCGCGCGGGCCCGGTGCAGGTTCCCGACCAGGCGCTCGGGGTCGAGCAGGCCGGCGAAGCCGCCCAGGTCCGCGCGGCGCGCCGCCTCCAGCGGCGGGAGCCCGTCGCGCACGGACTCCCGCGCGACCCGCAGCAGCCACCGCAGATACGCCTCGGTGGCGTCCAGCAGCTCCGGACCGCCCACCGGCCCGTGGCCGGGGACCACGACGCGGGGGGCGAGGACCCGCATCCGCTCCAGCGCCCGCAGCGAACCGGTCACCGAGCCCATCAGCACGAACGGAGTCACCCCCGACCAGACCAGGTCGCCGGTGAACAGCACACCGCGCTCGGGCACCCACGCCACCGTGTCGTCGGCGGTGTGCGCGGGGCCCAGGTGCAGCAGCTCCACGAGCAGGCCCCCGGCACGGAGGGTGAGCCCGTCGCGGAAGGTCAGGGTCGGCAGGGTCAGCGGGATCTCGCCCCACTCCACGTCCGGCCACAGCCCGCACAGCCCCAGCCCCGCCTCGGCGCTGTCGGCGCGGGTGCCCTCGTGCGCGACGACCACCGCCCGCGGCGTGAACTGGCTGTTGCCGAAGGTGTGGTCGCCGTGGAAGTGGGTGTTGACGACGATGCCCGGCCCGCCCGGGGCGACCCGCTCCACCTCCCGGCGCAGCAGCCGGGCGCGGGACTCGGTGGCCGCGGTGTCGATCAGGACGGGCGGGCCCTCGCCGCCGGGCCGGCCCGTCACCAGGCCCGCGTTGTTCAGGCACCAGCCGCCCGGCGGCTGGACGAAGGCGTGGACGCCGTCGGCGACCTCCTCCAGGAAGGGCGCGCCGACGGCCGGGGAGGCGGCCGGGTCTGGGGAGGCGGGGTCGAGGGTGCCGGCGGCGAGGGCGCCGGTGCCGGTGGACAGGGTCATGCGGTCTCCCGTGCGGTCGTGGGCCGGCGGACGCCTCAGGCGAGCGCCGCGTACCGGCCGTGGTGGAACAGCAGCGGACGGCGGTCCGGTGTCGAGCGGTGCATGGCGACGACCCGGCCCAGGAACACCACGTGGTCGCCGCCCGCGTGCTCCGCGTACAGCCGGCACTCGAAGAAGGCGGCGGCGGAGGGCAGCACCGCGTTCCCGGTGGCGCCCTCCACGGCGTCCAGCAGCCGCATGGCGGACTCCCCCGACGGGCGGTCGGGGCGGGCGAACAGGGCCGACAGGTCCCGCTGGTTCTCGTCCAGCACGTTCACCGCGAAGCTCCCGGCCTCCGAGACCCGCCGGACCATCCGGCTGTCCGACTTGAGGCAGACCAGCAGGAGCAGGGGGTCGAGGGAGACGGAGGTCAGGCTGTTGACGGTGACGACGGACGCCCCGGCACCGCTTCCCCGGGAGAGCAGCGCCACCCCGGTCGGGAAGCACCCCATGGCCGACCGGAAGGCCGCGATGTCCGACTCGGGGGTCAGTGTGGTGCTGTCAGGCCTCATGGTTGCGGCTCCAAGGTCTCGGTGCGCCTGCCGGGTCAGTAGTTGCCGAGGCCGCCGCAGACGTTGAGCGCCTGGGCGGTGATGGACGCCGCGGTGTCGGAGACCAGGTAGCCGACCAGGCCGGCGACCTCCTCCGGCGTGGAGTAGCGGCCCAGCGGGATCTTCGCCTCGAACTTCTCCAGCACCTCCTCCTCCGTCACACCCCAGTGGCCCGCGTAGCCCTGGCGCACCCGCTGGGCCATGGGGGTCTCCACGTAGCCGGGGCAGACGGCGTTCACGGTGATGCCGCTCTTGGCCAGCTCCTTGCCGACGGCCTTGGTGAAGCCGATGACCCCGTGCTTGGAGGCGGAGTACGGCGCGGCGAGCTCGACGCCCTGCTTGCCGCCGGTGGAGGCGATGTTGACGATCCGTCCCCAGCCGCCCTCCCGCATCCGGCCGTTCGCCAGCACCTCGCGGGTGACGCGGAAGGTGCCGTTGAGGTTGGTGTCGATCACGTCCAGCCAGAGGTCGTCGGACATCTCGGCCGTGACCCCGCCGCCGCCCCGGCCGGCGTTGTTGACCAGGACGTCCACGCGCCCGTACTCGCGCACCGCCACGGCGACGGCCTCGCGCACCTGCTCGGTGGAGGAGACGTCGCACACCGCGCCCGAGACCTCCGCGCCCTCCGCGCGGAGCCGCTTGACCATGGCCTTCACGCTCTCCCCGGAGCGTGCCACGCCGAACACCGCCATGCCCTGCCGGGCCAGCAGCTCGGTCACGGCGAGGCCGATACCGCTGGTGGCGCCGGTGACGAAGGCGACCCGCCGTCCTGCGTCTGTCATCGTGCTCTCCCGTTTCCGTGAGGTGGCTTGGGTGACGACGACCGTGACCCCTGCGCCTTGCGCGGATCTCGATTCCCCCTCGAACCGGCCGGTGCGGCCCCGGGCGCGCGCCGGCCGGCTCTTCGAGCCGGGCTCGACACCCCGTCGAGCCCGGACCGCGACGGTGGTGCGCGTCCGATGTGCGCAAGACACGCAGCGAGGAGGCCCCACATGGCCGATCAGCCCGAGCAGTCAGTCCCGGACGTACGGAAGTCGGTGACGGTGGCGGCCACGCCCGAGCACTGCTTCAAGGTCTTCACCGAGCGGCCCGAGGACTGGTGGCCGCCCACGCACGTCCTGCTGAAGAACGAGCGCGTCGGACTCGCCTTCGAGCCGGGCGAGGGCGGGCGCTACTACGAGTGGGACGCGGAGGGCAACGAGATCGACTGGGGGCGCGTCCTCACCTGGGAGCCTCCCCGCGGCCTCTCGATGACCTGGCGGATCGACGGCCGCTGGCAGTCCATTCCCGACGACGAGCGCGCCAGCGAGATCGAGGTGACGATCACCCCCGTCGACGCGGCCACGACCAGGGTCGAACTGGCCCATGTGAAGCTGCACAGGCACGGCCCCGACGCGCAGGCGATCCACCGCGCGCTGGACGGCCCCAGCCCGGGCGAGACGCTCGAGCTGTTCGCGAAGGCCGTCCAGCGGTGACCGCCGGGACCGGGACCCGCCCCGCCGCCGGTGTGGCCGCGGGAGCGGAGGAACTGCGCGAACTCGCGGCCGGGCACGCGGCCGCGGCCGACGGCAGCGGCGTCCTCGCCCCCGAGGTCGTCGACGCGGTGCGCTCGCACGGGTTCGCCCGGCACTTCGTGCCCGCCGCGTGGGGCGGTGCCGAGGGGACGTTCGGCGAGCTGACCGGGGCCGTCCTCACGATCGCCCGGGGCTGCCCGGCCACCGCCTGGATCGCCTCGCTCACCGCCCACTCGGCGCGGCTCGCGGCCCATCTCCCGCAGGAGGGCCGGCGCGAGCTCTGGGGCGGCGGACCCGACACCGTCGTCGCCGCCGGCCTGCCCCCGGCGGGCCGGGCCGTCCCCGCGGACGGCGGATGGCGGCTGAGCGGAAGCTGGGGCTACGTCAGCGGCGTCGAGCACGCCGACTGGGTCCTGCTGTGCGCAATGGCGCCCGCCGCCGGAGGACCTGCCGCCGGAGGACCTGCTGCCGGAGGACCCCCCGCCGGAGCGCCCGCCGGGGGCCCTCCCGCGATGCGCTTCTTCGCGGTGCCCGGGCGGGCGTGCACCGTCCACCCCACCTGGGACAGCATCGGTATGCGCGCCACCGGCAGCCACACCGTGGTGGTCGAGGACGTCCTGGTGCCCGGGCACCTGTCCTTCGACCGCATGGAGGTGCTCTCCGGGCGCAACGCGCACTCCGCCGGGGCCGTCCACAACGTCCCGCTGCCGGCCGCCGCGGGGCTGGCCTTCGCCGCCCCGGCGGCGGGCGCCGCGGCCGGGGCGCTGGACGCCTTCGCCGCCACGCTGACCGGGCGGCGGCGCACTCAGACGGCCGAGACGAAGCTGGTCCGCGCCTCCGGCCGGATCGACGCCGCCCGGCTCCTGATCGAGCGGAACGCCGCCACCGCCGACGGCGGCGCGTTCACCCGGGAAGTCCTGGCCCACAGCGAGCGGAACGCCGCCACCGCCGCCGAACTCCTCACCGAGGCCGTGGACCTGCTGGTCCACGGAGCCGGGACCGGCGGCCTGGCGCCGGCGCAGCCCCTCCAGCGCTTCTGGCGGGACGTCACCGTGGCGGCCAGCCATGTGGCGCTGCAGTACGACACCTCGGCACGCGGCAGCTACGCGACGGCGCTGCTCGGCCCGGCGCAGGGGTAGCGGCGGGCGTCCGCCGGTACGGCCGGAGGGGGCCGGGGTCCGAACGGACCCCGGCCCCCTCCGCGTTCCACTCCGGCGGACGCCGGCTGTTCCCCCGCTGTGCCCGGCCGTTGCGTACGACCGGTTCCGCGCCGCCCGGCCCGGAGGGACGGACGGCGCGGTGGATCAGGCCGGCTGCCGCGACCGGCCCTGGTACTCCTTCAGGTCGAAACCGGGACGCGCCGCCTCCCCGGGGGAGAGGCCGGGGCCGCCCTCCGCCGCCAGGAGCCGGCGGACGATCATGTGGTCCGCGGGCCGGCCGACCGACTCGGCGCCCAGCAGCCGCTCCCCGCGGAAGCACAGCACCGAGAAGCGGCCGCCGGCGGGATCCCCCACGGTCACCGCGCGGTCGTGCCCGTCGGTGATCCCCGCGATCTGCAGCCTGGTCGCGTACTGCTCCGTCCAGAACCACGGGACCGCCTCGTACGGCGCCGGATCCCCGCAGATCGCCGCGGCGGCGCAGCGGGCCTGGTCGGAGGCGTTCTGCACCGACTCCAGGCGCAACTGCCGGCCGTAGCGCGCGCTGGGGAAGCGGGCGCAGTCCCCGATCGCGTGGACGGCCGGGTCGCTGGTGCGCAGCCACCGGTCGACGAGGATGCCGTCGCCGACCTCCAGACCGGCGGCGGCGGCGAGTTCGGCCCCGGGCCGCACCCCCACGCCGAACACCACCAGATCGGCCCGCACACGCTCGCCGCCGTCCAGTTCCGCCACCCTCACGTGCCCGGAGGCGTCGCCCCGCAGGGCCGCCACCTCCCGGCGCAGGAGGACCCGGACGCCCTGCCGCAGGTGCTCCGCGCGCAGGTGCTCCGACATGCCGGGGCTCAGGGCGCGGGCCATCAGCCGCGGCCCCACCTCCACCACCGTGGCCTCCAGCCCCATCCCCCGTGCGGTCGCGGCCAGTTCGAGGCCGACGAAGCCGCCGCCGACGACCAGCAGGTGCCCGCCCTCGCGCAGGGTCCCGAGCAGCGCCTCCCGCAGGGCGGCGGCGTCGGCCAGACCGCGCAGGGTCATGACCCCGTCCAGGCCCGCGCCGGGCACGGGGAGCCGCCGGGGACGGGCGCCGGTGGCCAGGACGAGCCGGTCGTAGGGCAGCCGTGTGCCCGAGTCCAGTACGACGGACCGCTCCTCGGGGTCGATCCGCGCGGCCCGGTCGCCGAGCACCAGATCGATCCCCTGGTCCGCGTAGGAGGAGGCGGGCAGCAGTTCCAGGTCCCCGGCGTCCACCGTGCCGCCGAGGTAGCCCTTGGACAGGGGCGGGCGCCGGTAGGGGAGTGCCTCCTCCTCCCCCACCAGGGTGATGCGGCCGGAGAAGCCGCGGCCGCGCAGGGCCGCGGCCGTGTCCCCGCCGGCCTGTCCCGCCCCGACGATGACGACGGACGACACCGGGGGCGCCGGAGACCCCGCCATCAGGACTGGGCCTCCGGCAGGTGCACCACCAGGCCGTCGATCTCGTCGGTGACGGGCAGCTGGCAGCTCAGCCGGCTGTTGGGGCGGCGGGGGCACGCCGTCCCGTACAGCACGTCGTCCTCGGACTCGTGCATCGGCGGCAGCGGCAGGGCGTTGGCCTCGTCGACGTAGACGTGGCAGGTGCCGCACTGGGCCGAACCGCCGCACTGGGCCTCGATGCCGTCGATGTTGTTGATCTTCGCCCCGCGCATCACCGTGTTCGGGGACGGGACGTCGACCACGGTGTCGGTGCCGTTGGGGTGCTTGTAGGTGATCTTGGCCATGGATCTCTCCTCGGGCTCTTCGGACTCGACTCGTCGGGCTGTCGCCGGTGTGCGCGGGACCGCGGTGGGTCACCAGGCGACCGGCAGCTCCCACAGGCCGTAGATGACCGCGCCCTCCTTGCGGGGGATCTCCAGGAAGGGCTTGGCCAGCCGGAGCGTCGGGATGCGGTGGAACAGCTTGCTCCACACGATCTCCAGCTCCAGGCGGGCCAGGTCCGCGCCGATGCAGTGGTGCACGCCGTGGCCGAAGCCCAGGTGCTTGCGGCTGCCGCGGCTGAGGATGACCTTGTCGGGCTCCGGGAAGACCTCCGGGTCGCGGTTGGCGGCCATCCCCAGGCAGAGGATGCCGTCGCCCTTGCGGATGACCTTGCCGCCGATCTCGATGTCGTCCAGGGCGACGCGGGGGACGGCGGTGTCGCCGATGGTGGCGATCCGGATCAGCTCGTCGACCGCGGGCTTGACCAGGTCCGGGTCCGCCTTGAGCTGTTCGAGCTGGTCGGGGTTCTCCAGCAGGCAGGCGGTGCCCAGGGAGATCTGGCTCGCGGTGGTCTCGTGGCCGCCGTTCATCAGCAGCCGGACCATGTTGAACAGGTCGCGGTCGGTGTACTCCTCGCCGGAGGAGGCGTAGTCGGCCATCGCCCTGCTGAGCAGGTCGTCGCCCGGCTCGCGCTTCTTGAGCTGGATGAGGTCGTCGACGTAGGCGTTGACCTCCACGATGGCCGCCTTGCGCTCCTCGGCCGAGCTGTGGCCGCCCAGCAGCGCGGTGCCGTGCTTGATGAAGAAGTCGTGCTTGTCCTGGGGGATGCCCAGCAGTTCGCAGATGACGGTCATCGGCACGGCGAGCGAGAACACCCGGTGCATGTCGACGGGCGGGGACATCGACAGCATCTTGTCGATGTGCTCGTCGACGATCTCCTCGATCCGCGGGCGCAGCTTGCGCACCTGCCGGCTGGTGAAGGTGAGGGCGGCCTTGCGCCGGGTGTTGACGTGCTCCTGGCCGTCGTAGCCGATGAACGAGGTCTCGGTGCGGAACTCGGGCGGAGCGATGAAGTAGAAGGGGAAGTTCGCGTGCTTGCGCGAGGCGCTGACCCTGGGGTCGGTCAGCAGTTGGCGGATGGTGTGGTAGCCGGTGACCGTCCAGATGCGCAGACCGGACCCCGTCAGGGTGACCTGGGAGACGTCCTCCTGGACCATCTCCGTGTACTCGGACGGCGGGCTGAAGGGGCAGGCGCGCTGGTAGGGGAAGGTCTTGGCCTCGGTCTCGGCTTCGCCGCCGGTTTCGATCGCGCTGGTGGTCATCCGGGGTTCCTCCTGCTGATCAGCTGGCTGACGGCCTCCCCGCCCTCCCGTCGCGGTGACGGGCGGCAGCGGGAAGACGGGTGCGCCGAGGCTAGGGACGGCGGCTAGGGCACAGGTCGAATCGCGGCGGACGGTCCGCCCGTACCGCCCGCGCCCGCGCGGGCGGTACGAGGCCGGCTCAAGGGCGGCTGCAGAAGGGGTTCCTAGCGTCGCGGCCATGGAGACAGACACCGGCGGCGGACCGCTGAGCGGGCTGCGGATCCTGGAACTGGCCGCCATCGGTCCCGCGCCCTTCGCCTGCATGGTGCTGGCCGACCTGGGGGCCGAGGTGGTCCGGGTCGACCGGCCCGGCGGCGACCGGCCCTTCGGGAGCTGGCACCGGGTGCTCGACCGGGGCCGCCGGTCGGTCGCCCTGGACCTGAAGGACCCCGCGGCCGCCGAAGCGCTGATGCGGCTCGTGGAGCGCTCCGACGTCCTGGTGGAGGGCTTCCGCCCGGGCGTCGCCGAGCGGCTGGGCGTCGGACCGCAGGAGTGCCGCGCCCGCAACCCGCGCCTGGTGTACGCCCGGATGACCGGCTGGGGGCAGACCGGCCCGCTGGCCGCCGCGCCCGGGCACGACATCAACTACATCGCGCTGACCGGCGCCCTGGACGCCGTCGGGCGGGCCGGCGGCCCGCCCGTACCGCCCCTGAACCTCCTCGGGGACTTCGCCGGCGGCGGGCTGCCGCTGGCCGTGGGGATCCTGGCGGCGCTGCACGAGCGGCAGCGCTCCGGGCTCGGACAGGTCGTGGACGCCGCGATCGTGGACGGCACCGCGTCGCTGCTGGGCATGCTGACGGCGATGACCGGGGCCGGCCGGTGGAGCCCGGAGCGGGGCGGCAACCTGCTCGACACCGGCGCCCCCTTCTACGACGTCTACGAGTGCGCCGACGGCGGCCACATGGCGGTCGGGGCCCTGGAGGAACGGTTCTACCTGGAGTTCCTGACGGGGCTCGGTCTGGATCCGCAGGAGCTGCCCGACCGCGGCGACCCGGGCGAATGGCCCGCCCTGCGAAGGGAGTTCGCGCGCCGCTTCGCGTCCCGGACCAGGCGGGAGTGGACGGAGGCCTTCGACGGCACCCAGGCGTGCGTGACCCCCGTGCTGACCCTGGCGGAGGCGGCCGGGCACCCCCACAACCGGGCCCGGGACACGTACCGCGAGGCCGGCGGGCTGCTCCAGCCCGCACCCGCGCCGCGGTTCGGCCGGACGGCGGCACGGCTGCCGGGCCCGGCGCCGCGCTGCGGTGAGCACACCCGGGAGGTCCTGGCCGAAAGCGGACTGTCCGATGCGGAGATCGCGCGGCTGCTGCCGTCCCCGCCGACTCGACCGGGGCTGTAGCCGCTCCTTCTAGCTTCCCCGTACGAGAAGCCGTGACGAGACGCCGTGACGAGGGCCGCACCGGAAGAGGCCGCGGCGGAGAGGAGGCGGAAGGGTGAACGCAGTGATCGAGCCCTACCGGGTGGAGATCCCGCAGGCGGCTCTGGACGACCTGCGCCGGCGGTTGGCCGGAACCCGCTGGCCGGACGCGGAGACCGTGGACGACTGGTCCCAGGGCGCCCCGCTGGAGCAGGTCCGGGAGCTGTGCCGGTACTGGGCCGAGGAGTACGACTGGCGGGCCACCGAGGCGCGGCTGAACGCGCTGCCGCAGTTCCGCACCGAGATCGGCGGCGTGGGCATCCACTTCCTGCACGTGCGCTCACCCCACCCGGGGAGCACACCGCTGCTGATGACCCACGGGTGGCCCAGCTCGGTGGTGGAGTTCCTCGACATCATCACCGCGCTCACCGACCCGGAGGACCCTGCGGACGCCTTCGACGTCGTCTGCCCCTCCCTGCCCGGCCACGGGTTCAGCGACCGGCCGGAGGGCACCGGCTGGACGGTCCAGCGCACCGCCGAGGCCTGGGCGGAGCTGATGGCCCGGCTCGGCCACGACCGGTACATCGCCCACGGCGGCGACTGGGGCTCCTGGGTCTCGGCCGCGCTGGGCAGCACCGACGCCGGGCACCTGGCCGGCATCCACCTCACCATGCCCCTGGCCAGGCCCCCGGAGCGGGAGGTCGAGCTGGACGAGCGGGACCGTGCCGCCATGGCGCGCATGGCCGGGTTCGGGAAGAACCGCTCCGGCTACGCCGCGATCCAGGGCACGCGCCCCCAGACGCTCGGCTACGGGCTGGCCGACTCGCCGGCCGCCCAGCTCGCCTGGATCACCGACAGGTTCTGGGAGTGGGCCGACCACGACGGCGACCTGGAGAAGGCCGTGCCGCGCGACCGGCTGCTGGACATCGTCACGACGTACTGGCTCACCAACACCGGGACCTCCTCGGCCCGGCTGTTCTGGGAGAGCTTCGACAAGGAGCCGATGCGCCCGACGGACGTGCCCACCGGGTGCTCGGTCTTCCCCAAGGACGCCTGGCTGCCCCGGGCATGGGCCCGCGAGCGCTTCACCGACCTGCGCCACTGGCGCGATCTGGAGGACGGCGGCCACTTCCCGGCCCTGGAGCGGCCCGAGGTACTGGCCGCCGAACTCCGCACCTTCCGCCGCACCCTGCGCTGACGTGCGGCGGAGCACCGAACTCCCCACACCGCGGTTCCGGCCGCGTCCACCCCCCCCATGCAAAGGCGCCGGGAACCGGCGCCGCCGAACAGAGAGAACGGGGAACACCGTGAACAGGAAGATCAGAAACGTGCTGTCGGTCCTCGGACTGGCCGCGACCGTAGGTGTCATGGCGCCGGGAGCCGCCACCGCCACCACCGCGGGCACCGCCACGACCACCACCCCGGTCGGCACCTGGCGGGGCACCGTCGACCACGGTGACGGATCCGGCCAGATCACCGTCTCCTTCCACAAGGGCGGCCTGGTGTGCCTGTCCGCCGGCGACGGTTCGGACGGCGGCGGCCAGGGCCTGGGCATATGGAACCAGACCGGTGACGGCACCTTCACCTACCGCCTCGTGGAGAGGATGTTCAAAGCCGACGGCACCACCGTGGGCTATGTGGACGTCAACCAGAAGGCCGTCCAGCAGAGCGAGGCGTTCGACAGCTCCGGCACCTCCCGGGTGTACGACGCGGCCGGCACCTACCTCACCAGCGTGGAGGCCAAGGTCTCGGTCGAGCGGGTGAGCACCACCCCCACATGCTGAACGGTCTCCGTGGAGGGGGCCGGCCCGGGAGTGCGGAACTCCCGGGCCGGCCCCCTTGCCGGTGTTCTCCGTGCTCCGTGCGTTCCGTGCCCCGCGTCCGCACGGTGCGTGCGGACGCGGGGGCGCGCCGCGAGGCCCCGGGGCCCGTCACGCCTGAAGGCGTTGCGGCCCCGGGGCCTCCCCCCGTGCCTCCCGTACCCCCGTACCGCACGTGTGCGGGCCGCCGGGAGGAACGGCCCGCACCGCCTGTGCCGCTCTACACCGCTTCCGCTTCCGCGTCCGCCGGAACGTCCGGCCGCGGCTCGCCCGGGCAGCGGACCGTGCCGCCGGGCAGGACGCCCTCCAGCAGATAGCGGTTGACGTGCTCGTCCACGAGGGCGTTGCCGCCGAACCCGTAGATCTCGTGGGCGCCGGAGTCGGTCACGAGGACCAGCCGGTGCCCCAGCCGCTCGGCCATGGCCGTCGCGCCCTCGTGGTGGTCCAGGGGGTCGCCGTCGGCCTGGACCACCAGACCGGCCGGGTATCCCTCGCGCCGCACCCGGGTGGCCTCCTCGGCCGGGGTGAACGAGCGGAACGTCCCCACCCACGGCTGGGCGCGCAGCACGCCGTAGCCATAGGGGCACTCCTCCCGGAAGCGCCGCATGTCCCGGTAGTAGACCTCCAGGTCAGCGGGCCAGTCGGTCTCGCAGGTCACCGCCTCCAGCACCGCCTCCCGCACCTGGCCGGCGGCCGAGCCGGGGCGCCAGGCCGACTGCCCGGCGAGGAGCTCCCGGGCCTGCTCGGTGCTCCCCGACGCGGCGGCCTTGTGCAGGTCGCCGACGAGCAGGGCCAGCACGTCCCAGCGCGGACGCAGCGGGGCGAGGGTGCCCATGATCCCGTCGAAGGAGGTGCGCAGCGACGCGTCCGGGGTGCGGGCGGCCAGCAGGGACGCGGTCTCCTCGACGGAGGCCAGCACCTGCGCGGCGTCGGTGCCCAGGCCGTAGCGGCTGTTGCGCTCGCCGGCCCACGCCGCCCACGCGTCCACGTTCTCCCGGACGGCCAGGGCCTGCGCCATGAACTGCCGCCGCCAGTCCCAGCCGGGGTGGACGGAGGAGTCCAGCACGCTGCGGTCCAGGCGCGCGGGGAACATGGTGCCGTAGACCGCGCCGACGAGCGTGCCGTAGGCGTAGCCGACGAAGCTGATCCGCTCCTCGCCGAGGACGGCGCGCAGCAGGTCCATGTCGCGGGCGGTGTTGCGGGTGCTGACGTGCCGGCGCAGCTCGCCCCCGGCACGCCGGCACCCCTCCTCGCGGGCCCGCATGTCCTCGGTGAGGAGGGCGAACGCCGAGTCCGGCGGGCGCGAGTCGAAGACGGCCCGCGCCGGGGTGTCCTCGCCGTCCAGCCGGGTCGAGGCGCCGGTGCCGCGCGGGTCGAAGCCGATCAGGTCGTAGACCTCGTTCAGCGGGGTGGTCCGGTGGAGTTCGACCGGCATCATCCGGCCGTGGCCGTTGTCGCCGCCCGGCCCGCCGTGGACCGACAGCAGGACGCCCCGCCGCCGGGCGGGATCCGCCGCCCGGCGCCTGCTGACCGCGATCGAGATGCGCCGGCCGCCGGGGTCGGCGTAGTCCAGCGGCACCTCCACGGAGGCGAGTTCGAGCCCCTCCTCGGTGTCGCTCGGCGACCACTGGAGCGGCTGGGAGAGGAACGCGCCCAGTTCTTCGGTGGGCTGTGGCATCGGCATGGTGTGACCCTCCGGTCTCAGGAGATCCTGACCACGACGTCGCCGGTGTACTTGCCGGCCAGCATCGCCGTCAGTGCGTTGGGCGTCTCGGTGCGGCCGCCCTCGACGATCGTGTGCGGGAAGACGGACCTCCCCTCCCGCAGCCAGGTGCTGAAGTGCTGGTTCCACGCCCGGATCCGCCCGGGGGCGCGGTGGGCGGCGAAGGGGCGGACGGAGATCTGCCGCACGGCGGCGGACATGATCCCCGGGCGCGGGAAGCCGCCGAGGCTGTCGCCGGCCCGGAACGGCGGCATCGGCGGCCCGGCGTCCCGCTCCACCGGGTCCTGCGTCACGGCACCGGCCTGGAGGAGGTCGTCGCGTACGGACGGCTCTCCGCCCCCTGGCTCGCGGACCGGGGCCTCGGCGGTCCCTGCGGTCCCTGCGGTCTCGGTGTGCTCCTCCGGGAAGTCCCCGCCGGGGTGGGACGCCGGCCGTACTTCCCGGGAGGCGGGGGAACGGCTTCGGTGGTCATGGATCGGGTCTCCCGGTCGGCCTGGTCGGAACGAAGACGCCGCCGCGAGTCTTCCGTGAGGTGCTTGAGCGGCACTCGACAGACACGTGGGCGGACCCGTCCGGGGATCAGCCCGGCGGCTGCTCGATCCGGACGTCGAAGGTCTCGGCCCGGTCGGCGGCGAAGGCGAGCAGTTCGGCGCCCGCGGCGGTCAGCGCCTCCGCGTCGCTCTCCCGCAGGGGCGAGAACGGGGTGAGGGTCAGGGTCGCCGCGCGCCGCTGCTGGGTGATCTTCCACTTCCCGTGGACGAAGCCGTCCACCAGGAACGTCCCCGGGATCTGGGCGTTCTTGGTGTATATCGCCTTGCGGGCGCTGTCGCTGATGACCCGGGAGCGGTCGGCGTGGGACAGGATCAGGTTGTCGAACTCGGCGACCAGGAGCGGCGGTACGGGCGTGTCGGGGTCGGGGAGCGGAGCGCCGGGCACGTCCAGGAGCTCGGCGCCGTCCTCGGTGCGGGCGGTCCGCAGCCGGGGTCGGAGCTCCTCGGTGATCTCCCGCAACTGGGTGAGCCCCGACCAGGTCTGGATGTCCTGCACGGTGGCCGGGCCGAAGGCGGCCAGGTAGCGCAGGACCATGGAGTGCGGTGAGGCCCCGCCGTCCAGAGGGCTGCCCAGCCAGTCCTCGGCGTGGGCGTAGACCGGCTGCCCGGAGGCCCCCCAGACCCCGCGCGGCGGGGTCTGCACCAGCGCCTCCGCGAAACGGAAGACGTTGGCCAGCACGGACGGCGGCCGGTCGGGCCACCGCTCCCGCAGCAGCTTCCCCAGCTCCGCCGCGCTGCGCGGGCCGTCCGCGAGCAGGGCCATGCCCGCCTCGGCGACCTCGCGGGGCTCCAGGCCGGCGAGGTCCCTGCCGTATGTCGGCAGGACGCCGCGGTCGAACAGCGGCTGGATCAGGGGGCGCAGCGTCAGGCAGTCGCGCGCGCTGACCAGGTGGACCGTTCCGCGCATCAGGGCGATGCGCACCGCCCTGCGGGAGGTCAGCAGTTCGGACACCTCCTCGTGGCGGAAGTCCCGCAGCCGCGTCCACAGGCCGACGTAGGGGGCCTTGGGCGACTGCGCCTGCAGGCCGACCAGGTGCTCCATCGCCTCCAGGGCGGTCATCCCGGCCTTCTCGAGAAGCAGTTGACGTGTCAGCAGGGCGCGGTTGAGAGCGCGCCGGCCGAGTACCGGAACCGGTGACGCATGAGTGGACATGGCGGACCAGCGTATGCGCACCGGCCCCGTGCGCTCACCGTCCGGTGCGGCCCGGTCCGCGCGGACGACCCGTGCTCGAGCGTTCCTCCAGCCGGTCGCCGGACGGTGGCACCTCCCACGGCGCCGTTCGGCTGCCGGGGCACGACGAGGGAGGGACGATGGCCGAGCGGCGCTTCCAGCTCTACGACACGACCCTGCGCGACGGAACACAGCAGGAGGGCCTGGCGCCGACGGTCGAGGACAAGCTCGCCGTCGCACGCCACCTGGACGCCTTCGGGGTGGGCTTCATCGAGGGCGGCTGGCCCGGGGCCATCCCCAGGGACACCGAGTTCTTCCGCCGGGCGCGCACCGAACTGACCCTGCACAACGCCGAGCTGGCGGCCTTCGGCGCCACCCGCAGGCCCGGCACCCTGGTCACCACCGACCCGCAGGTGCGGGCACTGCTGGAGGCCGAGACCCCGGTGGTGACCCTGGTGGCCAAGAGCCACACCCGGCACGTCGAACTCGCCCTGCGTACCACGCTCGCCGAGAACCTGGCGATGATCGGCAGCACCGTGCGGCACCTGGTGCGGGCCGGCCGCCGCGTCTTCGTCGACGCCGAGCACTACTTCGACGGCCACCTCGCCAACCGCGAGTACGCACTGGAGGTCGTCCGCGCCGCCGCCGAGGCCGGTGCCGAGGCCGTCGTGCTGTGCGACACCAACGGCGGCTCCCTGCCGGACGGCATCGGCGCGGTGGTGGCCGACACCCTCACCGCCACCGGCGCGCGCCTGGGCATCCACTGCCACGACGACTCCGGCTGCGCGGTGGCCAACACCCTGGCCGCCGTGGACGCCGGCGCCGACCACGTGCAGGGCACCGCCCACGGCTACGGGGAGCGGTGCGGCAACGCCAACCTGTTCACCGTCGCCGCCAACCTGATCCTCAAGCGGGGCCGCACCGACGTCGTCCCTGCCGAACGGCTGCGGGAGATGGCCGAGACGGGCCGCGCCATCGGCGAGCTGACCGGGGTGCACGCCCACCCGGCCGCCCCGTACGTCGGCGCCTCCGCCTTCGCGCACAAGGCCGGGCTGCACGCCTCCGCCCTGCGCGTGGACCCCGACCTCTACCAGCACATCGACCCGGCCCGGGTGGGCAACGCCATGCGCACCCTGGTCTCCGACATGGGCGGACGCTCCTCCATCGAGCTGAAGGCCCGGGAGCTGGGCTACGAGGTCTCGGCCGGCTCCGAGCCGGTGGCGCGGGCCGCCGCCCGGGTCAAGGAGCTGGAGGGGCGCGGCTACAGCTTCGAGTCCGCCGACGCCTCCTTCGAACTGCTGCTGCTGGAGGAGCTGGCCGGCGGCGGTCTGGAGCACTCCTTCGAGGTGGACGCCTGGAAGGTCGGGGTCGAGGAGCGGTCCGGCGGCGAGGTGCGCACCGAGGGATCGGTGCGGCTGCGGATCGATGGCACGCCGCTGGCCGCGACCGGCACGGGCAACGGGCCCGTCAACGCCCTGGACCGGGCGCTGCACCAGGCGCTCGACCCCTTCTTCCCCGAGCTGGCCCGGCTGGAACTGGCCGACTACCAGGTCCGGGTGCTGGGGAACGGCTCGGGCAGCGCCGCCGCCGCGCGCGTCCTGATCACCTTCACCGACGGCCGCCGCCACTGGGGCACCGTCGGCGTGGACGGGAACACCGTCGCCGCCTCCTGGCGGGCCCTGCTGGACGCGGTCCGCTACGTCCTGCTGACCGAGCGCGGGGCCGACCACCGCGCCGGGCGCCGTACGGACGCGGCCGCCGCCGCGACCGCCCCCGCGGTGGCGGTCGCGGGCTGACCGCGCCGTCCCGGACGGCACCGACGACACCCGGACGAGACAGGGAGTGGACCGTGCGAGTGGAAGACCTCTACATACGGGGGACCGGAGTGCGGCTCCCCGCGTCCCTGCCGGTGGCCGACGCGGTGGCGTCGGGCGACTGCCCGGCGCGGGTGGCCGCGGCCACGGGCATGGTCTCGGTGGCGTACTCGCCGGACGAGTCCGCCGCCGAGATGGCCGTGCACGCCGCCCGCACCGCCCTGGAGAGGGCGGGCGGCAGCGGCGGCGACACCGACCTGATCCTGCACGCGGACACCTACCACCAGGGCCAGGACCTGTGGCCCGTCGCCTCCTACGTACAGCGCGAGACGCTCGGGAACAGCTGCCCGGCCATCGAGATCCGGCAGATGTCCAACGGCGGCATGGCCGCCCTGGACCTCGCCCACTCCTACCTCACGGCCGTCCCCGGACGCCGCGACGCGCTGCTGACCACCGCCGACCGGTTCTGCGAGCCGGGCATCGACCGCTGGCACACCGACCCGGGCACCCCGTACGCCGACGGAGCCACCGCGCTGGTGCTCTCCCGGCGCGGCGGGTACGCCCGGCTGCGCTCCCTGGCGATGCTCGCCGACCCGGAGCTGGAGCCCCTGCACCGGGGCGACGAGCCGTTCGGGCGGGCGCCCTTCTCGCACCGCATCCCGGTGGACTTCGAGGAGGCCAAACGCTCGTTCGTGGCCCGGGTGGGAATGTCGTACGCCGTCACCCGCGCCCACGCCGGGCAGCAGACCGTCCTCAAGCAGGCGCTGGCCGACGCCGACCTGGAACTGGGCGAGGTCGACTGGGTGGTGCTGCCGCACTTCGGGCGGCGCCGGCTCCAGTCGATCTACTACCAGCCGTTCGGCATCGACCCGGCCCGCACGGCCTGGGAGTGGAGCCGCACGGTCGGGCACCTGGGCGCGGGCGACCAGTTCGCGAGCCTGGACCACCTGGTCGCCTCCGGCCGGGCGGCGCCCGGCGACCGCTGCCTGCTGGTCGGCGTCGGCGCCGGCTACAGCTGGGGCTCGGCGGTCGTGGAGATCCTGGAGCGGCCCGACTGGGCGCACGCCGCCTGAACAAGCCACTCGGGCGCGCCGCCCGGGCTCGGCGGCGCGAGCCGTCCGAAACCCTGGCGCGGCGGCCGGGCACCGCCGCCCGGCCCGTGACTCCCGCCGGCGATCCGCCGGCGGGCTCGAAACCCCCTCTTCCGGCGCTCCAGTCCTGCTCGAGCGCCCTCTGCCAACCTGACACAGGCGCCGTGCGAGCGGCGCGACCCGAAGGGAAGATCCGCCGTGGTGCCGAACCCCGCTACCGCCGTCGCCGAAGCCGCCGGAACCGAAGCCGCCGGGACCACCGGAGCCGCCCGGGCCCATGTCACCGAGCACACCGTCGTCGTCGACGCGCCCGCGGACACCGTCTACGGCCTGGTGGCCGACGTCTCGGCGTGGCCGCAGGTCTTCGGCCCCACGATCCACGTCGAGGTGCTGGAGGAGCACGCCGACGAGCAGCTCCTGCGGATCTGGGCCACGGCCAACGACCAGGTCCGCTCGTGGACCTCGCACCGCATCCTCGACAGCCGCAGCCGCACCGTCTCCTTCCGTCAGGTGGTCTCCGCGCCCCCGGTGGCGTCGATGGGCGGAAAGTGGCTCGTGGAGCCCAACGACGACGGCGGCAGCCGCGTCGTCCTGCTGCACGACTACACCGCCGTGGACGACGACCCGGCGGCGGTCGAGCTGATCGAGCGGGCGGTGGACCGCAACAGCCGCGCCGAGCTGACGGCCCTGAAGAACGCCGCGGAGCAGAGCGGCACCGAGGACGGCGCGGAGGACGGCGGGCTGCGCTTCACCTTCAGCGACTCGGTGGACGTCAACGGCTCGGCCGAGGACGTCTTCGCCTTCCTCGACCGCGCCGACCTGTGGCCCGAGCGCCTGCCCCACGTCGCACGCATCGATCTGGAGGAGTCCCCCTCCGACGGAGGCGGCTCCACCGTCCAGCGCATGGACATGGACACCCGCAGCCCGGACGGCTCCCTGCACAACACCATGTCCGTGCGGGTGTGCTTCCCCGACCGGGCCGTCATCGTCTACAAGCAGCTCCGGGTGCCGGTGGCGATGAGCGGGCACACCGGCCGCTGGGAGATCGAGCCCCACGGCAAGGGCGTACGCGCCACCTCCTGGCACACCGTCACCCTCGACCCCGAGGGCGTACGGCAGCTGCTGGGCCCCGAGGCCACGCTCGCCGAGGCGCGGGCCAAGGTCCGGCAGGCCCTGGGAGCCAACAGCACCACCACCCTCCGGCACGCCAAGCGGTTCGCGGAGAACGTCCATGACCGACCGTGACCTCAGCAGTCCGCTGACCACAGTCCACCGGTTCACCGTCAGGGGGGACCCGCACCGGTTCGAGCGGGAGTTCCGCGAGCACTCCCAGTACCTGCGCCGCCGGCGGGACTTCTCCTATCTGGTGACCGTGCGGCTGCTGGACTCCCCGGCCTCCTACGTCCACGTGGGGCACTGGCGGAGTCTGGAGGGCTTCATCGAGACCGTGCACACCGAGACCTTCCTCGAACACGTGCGGTGCCTGGAGCCCATGGTGGACACCGAGGCCGACCAGGCGGTCAGCGTCGACCGCCTGCTGGTGCGCAACGCGCGGCCCGGGCACGACAACGTGGTGCTGCTGTCGTGCACGGTGCTGGGCGGGGTCCGGGAGTTCGAGAAGGAGGCCCGCGAGTTGTCCCGGGGCCTGGCCCGCACCGAGGGCTTCGGGGGCTTCGACCTGCTGCGCTCGACCTTCCGGCCGCAGCGGTACCTGGGCATGGTGTGGTGGACCGACACCGCCGCCTGCGACCGGGCCCTGGCCGGGGCCGAGCGCGACGGGGCGTACGACGGGCTGGCCCGGGTGGCGCGGCTGCGCGTCGAGCGCACCCGGCACATCGCCTACGAGCGCGGCCTCACCGGCTGAGCACGGCGCACCGGGCAGGACGGGCCGGCCCCCTCCCGGGGGCCCGGCCCGTCCTGCCCGTTCCGCTTCCCTTCCGTGTCCCTTCTCCGTGCCCCTTCCGCGTCCGCGTCCGTTCCGCGAGCCTCCCTCTAGCCGCGGGGCGCACCCTGCCCGCATGGCCAACGACACACCACAGGCCCTGCTGACCGTCGTACGGGGAAACCCCGACGCGGGGGAGCTGGCCGCCGTCACCGCCGTACTGCTGGCGCTGTCGGCCCACCGGGAGCCGGCGGACGCGGGCGATCCGGGGGGACCCGAGGCCGCGGCCGACGCCGGCGGTCCGGAGGCGTCCGCGGTCCGCGCCGCCTGGTCCGCCGGGTGGGCCGGCTACCGCCCGCCCACGGCATGGTCGCGGGCATGACCGCGGGCACGGCAGCGCGCGGATCCGCCGGACCGGGCGGCGTGCCCGGGCCCCGGGAGGCGCCGGCGGTCCGGGGGATGTCGAGCCCGGTTCGAGAGGGTGTTCGTACCTTCCCGGAGGAGTCACACGGGCCGGCGCCGCGGACGCGGCGGCCACGACGGCACGCGAGGGGGAGGCGATGAACGGTTACCGGAGCTTCACCGATCTCATTCTGTCCAGGGTCCGGGAGACGCCCGGACGGGCGGCGCTCGTCCTGCTGGACGAGGCCAGTGGCCCCGGCGGTGAGCAGACCGCCCGGACCGTCTCCTACGGGGAGCTGGACCGGGAGGCCAGGGCGCTGGCCGGCTGGCTCCAGGAGCACGGGGCGCGGGGCGAGCGGGTGCTGGTCCTGCAGTCCTGCCGGCGGCTGTTCGCCGTCAGCCTGGTGGCCTGCCTGTACGCGGGGGCCGTCGCGGTCCCCGTACCGCCCGCGGGCGGCCGCCGCCACCACGAGGAGCGGGTGACCGGCATCGTCAAGGACGCCGCCGTGCGGATCGCCCTGACCGAGGCCGCCGAAGCCCCCGAGGTCTCGCGGCTGCTGGCCCGCGCCGGGTACGGGGACGTCGCCTGCCTGCCGGTGGACGCCGTCCCCGGTGCGGGGCCGTGGCACAGGCCCGATCTCGGCCCCGACTCCGTGGCCTTCCTCCAGTACACCTCCGGCTCCACCCGCGACCCCCGCGGCGTGGTGGTCACCCACGGCAACATCATGGCCAACCAGGCGGCGATCGGCCGCGCCCTGCGCACCCGGCCCGGCGACCGGCTGGGCGGCTGGCTGCCCTTCCACCACGACATGGGGCTGGTGGGCCAGCTACTGCACCCGCTGTGGCTGGGCGGCACCGCCGTGCTGCTGGCCCCCGCCGCCTTCGTCAAGCGGCCGGTGCGCTGGCTGGAGGCGATCTCCCGGTACGGCGTGCGCGTCAGCGGCGCCCCGGACTTCGCGTACGACCTGTGCCTGCGCCGGATCACCGACGAGCAGCTCGCGGGCCTGGACCTGTCCGGCTGGGAGACCGCCGTCAGCGGCGGCGAGCCGGTGTGCGCCGAGACCCTGCGCGCCTTCGCCGAGCGCTTCGCCCCGGCCGGGCTGCGGCCCGGGGCGCTCACCCCCTGCTACGGGCTGGCCGAGGCCACCCTGCTGGCGACCGGCGCCGTGTGCGGGCCCGGCGGGGAGCCCGCACGGATCGTCGTGGACGCCGCCGCTCTGGAGCGCCACGAACTGCGCGCCCCGGCCCCCGGCGCCGCGCGGCGCACCCTGGTCTCCTGCGGTCCCGCCGCCGACGGCGAACTGCGCGTGGTGGAGCCCGAGAGCGGCGAGGTGCTGCCCGAGGGCCGCATCGGGGAGATCTGGCTGCGCGGCCCCGGTGTCGCCCGCGGCTACTGGGGCCGCCCGGCGGAGACCGCGCTGACCTTCGGCGGACGCACCGCGGACGGGGACGGCGGCCATCTGCGCACCGGGGACCTGGGCACCGTCGTGGACGGCGAGCTGTACGTCACCGGCCGGCTCAAGGACATGATCGTGGTGGCCGGCCGCAACCTCTACCCGCAGGACCTGGAGCGCACGGTGCAGCGGGTCAGTTCGCTGTTCGGGGCCGCCACCGCGTTCGCGGTGTCCGGCGACCGGGACCGGATCGTCGTCGTCCAGGAGCTGCGCGCCCGCGGCCGGTACGACATAGACCTGGCCGCGCTGGCCGCGGCGGTGGGCAACCGCCTGACCGAGGAGTTCGAGGTGCGGCCCGGCGGGGTGCTGCTGGTGCGCCCCGGCACGGTGCGCCGCACCACCAGCGGCAAGGTGGAGCGCGCCGCGATGCGCGGCCTGTTCCTCCGCGGCGAACTGCGGCCGCTGCACGAGGAGATCCTGCCCGAGGTCAGGGAACTGATGACGGCCGGGGCACGGTGATGGGGGCGTACGAGGACCGCGCCGACGCGCTGGAGCGCGCCTTCGGCCCGCTGGACGACCCGGCCAACCCGCTGGGCCGGGAGGCGATCCTGGCCGCCGACGCGGAGGGCAGGACGCCGGCCGGGGCGGAGGAGGTCCTCGACGCCCACCGCTTCAACGCCGAGTTCGTTCCCGTGGAGCTGGGCGGCGCGCTGTCGCGGATGGACGGCCTGGGCCGGGTGCTGCGGCCGGTCTTCCGCCGGGACGCCTCGCTCGGCTTCGGCTACGGGCTCAACTGCTTCTTCGCCGCCGCCCCCGTCTGGATCGCCGGCGGCGCCGGGCAGCGGGCCGAGGTGGCCGGGCACCTGCTCCAGGGCCGCCGCGTCGCCGTGGTGCGGCACGAGGTGGCGCACGGCAACGACTTCGTCCGCGAGGAGTTCACCGCCCGGCCCGCCGCCGGCGGCGGGTTCCTGCTCGACGGCAGCAAGCCGGTGATCGCCAACGCCTCGCGGGCCGCCGGGCTCGTCGTCTTCGCGCGCACCTCCGAGGGCGGCGGCGGACGCAGCCACTCGGTGATGCTGCTGGACCGGACCGGGCTGCCCGAGGGCCGGCTGACCGACCTCGCCCGGCGTTCCACCAACGGGATGCGCGGCACCGAGTTCGGCGGGCTGCGGGCCACCGGCTGCCCGGTGCCGGCCGGGGCGCTGGTCGGAGGGCTCGGCGGCGGCTACGAGCTGTCCCTGCGCTCCTCGCTGCTCATCCGGGGCCTGATCCCGTCCATCGTGCTGGCCGGTGCGGACACCGCGCTGCGCACGGTGGCCCGCTTCGCGGTGCGCCGCCGGGCCGGGGGGCGCTCCCCGCTGGACGTCCAGCACGTGCGCGACGTCCTCACCGGCGCCTTCCTCGACCTGCTGCTGAGCGACTGCCTGGCCCTGGTGGCCACCCGCGGGCTGCATCTGATGCCCCGGCAGACCAGCGCGTACGCCGCCGCGGCGGCCTATCTGGCCCCGAAGATCATCGCGGAGTCGATGGACGAGATGTCCGCGGTCCTGGGTGAGGAGAGCCTCGCCCAGGACGGCGCGTACGCGATGTTCGCCAAGCAGCTGCGCGACCTGCCCGTCACCTCGCTGGGCCACGCCGGCAGCGCGGGCCGCCAGGTCAGCCTCCTTCCCCAACTGCCCTTCTTCGCGCGGCACGTGTGGTTCACCGACGCCGAGGCGCCCGCCGCCCTGTTCCGGCTCCACGGCGAACTGCCGCCGCTGGAGCCGGCCGGGGCCGCCCTGCTGGGCGACGGCGATCCGCTCGCCGCGACCCTGGTGGCCACCGACGGCCTGCTGGGCTCCGACGGCCCGGACCACGCGGTGTCCGGCGGGATCGCCCCGGGGGACCGGAAGGCGCTCGGCGCGCTCACCCGGACCCTCGTCGCCGAACTGGGCGAGCTGCGCACGGCCTTCGCCGGGATCGGCGCGGACGACCGCGCCGCCCTGGTCGATCCGCGCAGCTTCGCGCTGGCCGACCGGTACGCCCTGGTGCTGGCCGCCGCCGCCTGCCTAGGCGTGTGGCGGGAGCAGCGCTCCGGCGCCGGCGGGCCCGCCGGCGCCTTCCTCGCCGATCCCGCCTGGCCCACCGCGGCCCTCCACCGCCTGTGCCGGCGGCTGGGGCTGCCGCTCCCGGAGCGTCCGGCCGCGTGCGAGAGCCGGGTGCTCGCCGAGGTCCTGGCACGGCTGCACGGACGGCGCAGCTACGACCTCTACGGCACGGACCTGGCCTGACCGCCCTCCGCGCCACCCCCCTTCCGAGCCGCTGAAAAGGAGCGCGAGATGTCCGTACCCCCCAGCCGGGTGCGCGAGCAGGCGTACGCGGAATGGCTGACGGAGCGCCTGGCCCACTACCTCGACCGGCCGGTGGAGGAGGCCGTGTCGTTCACCGAGCACGGTCTGGACTCCGTGGCCGCGCTCAGCCTCTACGGCGACATCGAGGAGAGGTTCGGCCCGCTGATCGACCCCACCGACGTCTGGGCGTACCCGACCGTGCGCGCCCTGGCGCGGTACCTGGCGCTGCGGGACCCCCGGCCCGGCGGGGACGGCCGGGTGCGCGCGGCGTTCGTCTTCACCGGGCAGGGATCCCAGCACCCCGGCATGACCGCCGGCCTGTACCTGCACTCCACGGGCTACCGCACGCACCTGGACGAGGCGGCCGACGCGCTGCTGCCCTACACCGGCCTGTCGGTCGTCGACCTGATCCTCAGCGGGGACGCGCGGATCCACCAGACGGCGTTCACCCAGCCCGCCCTGTTCGCCGTCGAGTACGCCCTGGCCCGCACGCTGGAGGAGTCGGGGGTGTGCCCGGTGGCGGTGCTGGGCCACGGCATCGGCGAGTTCGCCGCCGCCACCGCCGCCGGGGCGCTGACGCTGGAGGCCGCCGCCCAACTGGTGGCGCTGCGGGGCGCGTTCATGCAGTACCTGCCCTCCGGCGGGGGGATGACGGCCACCTGCGCCCCCGCCTACGAGGCCGTCGAGCTGCTGTCCGGCGAGCCCGGGGTGAGCATCGGGGCGGTCAACGCGGCGAAGGCCACCGTGCTGTCGGGTGAACTCGCCGGTCTGGAGCGGGTCCAGGAGAAGCTGGCCGCGCGCGGCATCGCCGCCACCCCGCTGAAGGTCACGCACGCCTTCCACTCCCCGCTGATGGCGCCGGTCCTGCCGCGGTTCGAGCAGGTGGCCCGGAGACTGCCCGGCGGCGCGCCGCGGGTGCCGTTCTACTCCACGGTGCGGGGCGGCTACACCGGCGAGCCGCTCTACGCCCCCTACTGGTCCCTCCAGATCACCTCCACGGTGCGGTTCGCCGACGCCGCCCGGCAGCTGCTCGCCCAGCAGACCCCGACCCATGTCGTCGAGATCGGTCCCAAGGCGGTCCTCACCCCCTTCGTGCGGCGCATGGGCGGCAGCCGGGGGCCGGTCTGCCTGGCCGTGTGCCGCGGGCCGGAGAGCAACGCGGTGGACCTCGCCGGAGTGCTGTCCGAGCTGGACGCCGGTCCGCTCTCCGCGTCCCTGGCGGAGGGCTGAGATGGCGCCTTCCGGGGATGCCGCGGGAAGCGGGGGGCACGGGGGAGGGGCGCCGGTCCTCCTGAGGGCCGCGGGCCCCCGCGGCCCCTGGGAAGGGGTCCGCGGGGAACTGGCGCACCGGGGGAGCGCGGTGGTGGCCGGACGGCTGCCCGACTGGCGGCCGCCGGACGGGGACGCGGCGCTGCGCCGGATGCTGGGCCGGGACTGGCACCGCTACGAGGCGATGTCGCGACCCCTCATGAAGGAACGTTTCGCCGCATCCCGGCTGCTGCTGCGGCACGTGGTCGCCGCGGCGATCGACACGGCTCCGGAGCAGGTGGACCTGGCGTACCAGCCCGGCGGGCGGCCGTACGTGCGCGGCTGCGACCAGATCGACGTCAGCCTGAGCCACACCCGCGAGACGCTGGTCGTCGGGATCACCCGCAGGGGCCGGATCGGGGTGGACGTCGAGTCGGCGGACCGCCGGATGGCCGGCACCGGCTCGGAGTCCCAGGGCTGCACCCCGTACGAGCTGGCCCGGCTGGACGAGGGGGAGGAGGGCGACCGCAACGCCGCGCTGGTGCGGCTGTGGACCCTGAAGGAGGCGTACAGCAAGGCGCTCGGCCAGGGGCTGCGCTTCCGGTTCACCGAGTTCGGCTTCGACCTGGGCGCTGACCGGATCCGGCTGGTGCGGCCCGACGGCACTCCGGCGGGCGGTGGCGAGTGGACGTTCGGCACCGGCGTGCTGGGCGGCGGCCCGGGCGGCCGGGACGGTGACGGGGACGGCGGGAGCGCCGGGGACGCCGGGGAGTACGTCGTCGGCACCGCCGTGTACGACTCCGGGTTCGGCGAGGACTCCGACCTGTCGGTGCGCACCGCCCTGGACGCCGGCCTCCTCGACGCGCTGCTCGGCGCGGCGGCCCCGCCGACCGCGCCCGGAACGCGGGCGTGAACGGCCGGTCCCCGGGGCGCGCGGCTTCAGGGGATCCAGCCGGCCTCCTCGGCGATCCGCACGGCGTCGATGCGGTTGCGGGCGTTGAGCTTGGCGACGATGGTCGTCAGGTAGTTGCGGACGGTCCCCTTGGACAGGTAGAGGGTGCCGGCGATCTCGGCGGCGTCGGCACCCTGCGCGGCGAGCCGCAGCACCTCCAGCTCCCTCGGGGAGAGGGGGTTGTCGGGGCAGTCCCAGGCGGACAGGGCCAGTTGGGGGTCGATGACGCGCTGGCCCTGGGCCACGGAGCGCACGGCGTGGGCGAGCCGGTCGGAGGGGGCGTCCTTCAGCAGGAACCCGGTGACGTGCGCGGCCAGGGCCCGGCGCAGGGTGCCCGGGCGGCCCAGGCTGGTGAGGATCAGGGTCCGGCAGGCGGGAAGCCGCTCGTGCAGCTCGGCCGCCGCCGTGAGTCCGTCGACACCGGGGAGGTCGACGTCCAGGACGGCCACGTCGGGCCGGGTCTCCAGGGCGCGTTCCACGACGAGGTCCCCCCGGTCCACTGCGGCCACGACGCTGAAGTCGGGTTCCAGCTCCAGCAGGGCGACCAGGGCCCCCCTGATCATGTGCACATCCTCGGCGAGCAGGATCTTCACCGACAGCATTGGCCCCCCAGACCAGGATGGTGTCCGGCCCCCGGACCGGAACGCTCGTGTCAGGCCGCGGATCTCGCGGTGTCCGCCGTGCCCAGCCCCCCGGCCTCCGGCGTGTGCGCCGCCGCGGCGGGGTGCGCGGGCGCCCGGGCGGCGAGGTGGAACCGGCCGTCCTCGCGGACCCCCGCCTCCACCTCGCCGCCGATCGCCGCGAGCCGGGTGCGGAGGTTGCCCAGGCCGCTGCCGCTGTGCGGGGAGCGGTCCGGGCGCTGCCCGGCCACCCCGTCGTTGACCAGGCGGAGCACCACCGTCTCCCCGTCGGACTCGACCGAGATCACGCAGGTCTGGGCCTTGCTGTGGCGGAGGATGTTGGTGACGCCCTCCCGCAGCGCCGTCGCGAGCACGGTGTCGGTGACCGGGTGCAGCCGGCCGCAGGAGACGTCCGTCTCCGCCCGGATGTCGGCCGTCGAGAGGATCGCGGCGGCCGACTCCGCCTCCGCGGCCAGCGACATGTCGCGGTAACCGCTGGCGACCAGCCGCACGTCCGACAGCGCCTGCCGGGAAACCTCCAGGACGGAGGCGATCTCCTCACGCGCCCGGTCGGGCCGGGAGTGCACCAGGCGGTAGATCAGCTCGCTCTTGAGCGTGATGGCCGACAGGCTGTACCCCAGCAGGTCGTGCAGGTCGCGGGCGAACCGCAGGCGCTCCTCGGTGACCGCCATCCGGGCCATCTCCGCCCGTGAGGCCTGGACCTCGGCCACCAGGTCGCTCAGCCTCGCCGTCCCGTAGAGGATCAGCCCCGCCATCATGGTCGAGGTCGTCAGATAGGCGATCGTCACCCAGTCCAGACCCGCCGAGACGGTCATGGCCAGCATGGTGCCCGCGATCACGCCGTAGGAGGGCCAGGCCACCCGGCCGGGCAGCAGGAGGAGCATCGAGCCGGCCAGCGGGCCGGCCATGCTCCCCCAGTTGAGACCGAAGAAGAGGAACGGCAGATAGGTCAGTACGGCCTGCGCCAGCAGGGTCGCGCAGCGCCGCCTCAACGACCAGCGCTGCGCCCGGGGGGATATGTGGAGGAACTGGAAGACGAAGACCGCGGCCACACACCCCAGGCACAGCAGCACCTGGCTCCGTTCGGCACCGCTGCGCAGGACGTTGAGCAGCGAGATCCCCGAGTAGTACACCAGGGTGGCGACCGCGATGGTCCTGGCCAGCTTCGGTGCGGGCAGTTCCCGGTGGCGCGCCTGCGACCACCGTGAATACGTGCTCCGGGCCCCCGCTTGAGCGGGAGCCCGGAGGGAGGAGGCGGCGCTGTCCGGGGTGTCGTGCACCTGGCTGCTCCTCGGTCAGAAGCCATGACGTTGAACCACGAGTTGACCGCATCGTATTGGCCATGGCTTGACTCTGGCCACCGAGGAGGAGCGGCGTCCGAAATCAGACGAACAGCGGGATCGGGTTCAGATTCTCGTAGGCCGTCGGGCGCGTGAGTCGGCCGAGTGTCACCGGTATGTCGAACAGGCGCCCCGGCGCGAAACGCGCCCAGAAGTGACGCAGACCGGGAGCGATCACCCTGACCACCGGAACGCCCACGTCAGGGCGCGTCTGGTCGAGTACCAGCAGTTCCGTCCCACGGGCTTCGAGGAGGGATCGGGCTGTCTCCACATCGTCGTACAGATCGTGACGAGGGGTGTGCGCGTAGTCGGAGGGGGTGAGGGGGATCGTTGACTGGTCCGGAGCCAAATATGGCTGATTCCTTACGGTCGCACGGGTCCACCACGACAACAGCTCGGGAGGCGCGGCACCGTACCCGGCCCCGTTCTCCCCGACACGGGCCACCGAGGCGGCCAGCTGCCCCATCTCCGTCAGCGCGCGGCGCAGTGCCAGCCGGGGGTCGAAGTGGGCGCCGAACCCCAGGACGATGTCCTGCGCGGGCTTGTCCGTGCGCCGCGACAGCGCCGCCATCACGGGAACACCCAGGTCGGCGGTGAGGTCCAGGACCCACAGCTTCCGCTTCATCCGTGCGTAGACGTCCCGCAGCCCGGTGAGCCAGGGCTCGTCGAAGGCGTCCAGGTCCACGGCCGGCTGGCGGGTGCGGTTGTACCACCACAGGGCCACCGCGTCGCGCTCGACCAGTTCCAGGAAGCCCTGGACGACGGCGTCCTCCATGCTGCCGCCCGCCGCGTTCCCGTTGGAGTCGGCGCGGGGCTCGCCCGAGCCGGGGGAGGCGCGGTGGCCGAAATACAGCATGGAGGTGGGCAGCAGCCGGTGGACCCGGTCCGTCAGGGACCACACGGGCGTCCACTCCACCGGGCGGTCGGCGTCGAAGGGCGCGCACACCTGGTGGAAGGGGGATGCGGTGGCGTTCCAGCTCTCCCGGTCCCGGAACTGCCGCTCGTCGAAGAGCTGGCACGCGTTGGGGTGGATCGCCCCCTCCCCCAGGCCCCGCAGGCTGTCGTACACCACGGGCTCGTCGCCCTGGCGGGTGGCGCTGTAGCGCTCCACCGCCTCGCACAGGGCGCCGACCTCGGCCTCCAGGGCGGTGACGCCCTTGCCGCCGCTGAGACTGCGCAGCCCGCCGCGGAGATCGGCGAGCGTGTGGGCGTCCAGCGCCAGGTTGTGGCCCGAGACGTAGGAGTTGAGGCCGTCGGGCAGCCGGGCGTCCCGCCGCACCTCGCGCACGATCCCGGTGACCGGGTCCACCAGGTGCCCGTACCGCTCCAGGACCTGCTCGGGGGTGAGGGCGCGGTCGTTGTTCCCGCTCCGCGCCGCCTTCGGCCGGGCCGCCAGGGCGACCGGCCGCCGCACCAGCCCGGAGACCAGCGACGGGTCGCCGCACTCCGGGCACTGGGGGCGCCGGTGCGCCGTGTGCTGGCCGGTGCGCAGGGTGAGGGTGTCCAGCACGCGGACGGCGTCCTGCCCCTCGTTGCGCACTCCCGCCAGCCACTTGGCCGCCTCCAGCACCGCCATCCGCAGCCCCATCCCGCGCCCGGCCGCCAGGGAGGCGGACGGGCGGGGCAGGGGCGCGTCGCTGCCGATGGCCCGCTGGAGCGGCACCTCCGAGCGGCGGTGGATGCGTATCCGGTGCGCCAGGCAGGACCAGCAGGGCCCCGAGCCCGGCCGGAACACCGGCCCCACCCAGGGCTCGGGGCCGTACGGGCCGGCCAGCATCCAGGGCAGCCCCCGCTCGCGGTGCCAGGCGTCCACGGACCGCAGTCCGGGGGCCAGGTAGTCGTCGCAGAGCACCAGCGAGAAAACGTTACCGCCGCCTCCGCCGCCGTCACCCCCGCCGCCCTCCGGTTCCCCCTCCGGCGCGGGGAGCGGACCCAGCACCCTCAGGCCGGACTCCTCGCAGGCCGCGCGGGCCTGGTCGCCGTCCACGCCGCCGACGGTGACCAGCCGTACGGCGGTGCGGGCCAGCGCCGCGTCCGCGGCGCCGCCGTCCAGGCCGGCCAGCTCCCAGTAGGCCGCAGCCGAGACGTCGGTCCCCTCACCCGGAGCGGACCGGTAGCCGACGAGGTTGGCCCGCGCCAGTTCCCCGATGATCCGGCCGGCCTCCGCCGGAGGGACCAGGGCGCCGGCCTCGCGCAGCACCCCGGCCACGGTGCGGGTGCCGTCCAGCAGCGGGGCGAGCACCTCGGCCCGGCTGCCGTACAGCGCCCTGACCCCGCGCGGCGAGAGCAGGTAGACCGCCTCGCCGGGCACCACCTCGGCCCGCAGATGGCGACGGAAGCCCACGAAGGGGCCGCCGTCGGCAGCCTCCTCGCGTTGTCTCACGCCCCCACCGTTCCCGGAACCTCCAGGTGGAAGGCGTCCGCGCGGGTGCAGCCGAAGCAGGCCAGCTGCTCGGCGTCACGGGCGTCGAGCTGCTCCAGGTCCTCGATGAGCAGCGGATCGCCGGCGTAGGCCGGCTCGGAGGCGCACAGGCCGAGCTCCGCGAGGATCGCCACGGAGTCCGGCACGCCGCCGTAGGGCGCCTCGGCGGCGGACAGGCCGAACCCGGCCAGCACCGCGACCGGGTCGGCGGTGTAGCGGGCCTCCAGGCCTGGCTCCAGCCCGGTTCGGACGGCCAGCTCGGCGAAGCGCCGGTCCTCCGTGCCGCTGTGCTCCGTCGAGGTGGTGGCGGGCGTGTCGGTTCGCATCTGAAGACCCCCTGTGAGTCGGACGACCGGGCGTTCGAATCAATCGTGATGATTGTGTGATCCATGCCACCCGGGGGCCCAGTGCGGGGTTCACCACCGACCCATGAGATTTTCACGACCGCGCTCATGAGCGCCTCACTGTGCGCCGCTCCCGCACCGTGCGAGCCTCGCTCAATGCTCCGAGAGGAACCGCCAGGCGGATTGCCGGCGGGTAAGGCTCGACAAGGGGAGAGCACACCATGGAGATCAAGGTTCTGGGTCCGCTCGCGGCGGTGGAGCGGGGAGTGTCTGTGGTTCCGAGCGCCGCCAAGCCGAGGCAGATCCTCGCACTGCTCGCCCTACAGGCCGACCACGTGGTGACCGTGCCGACCCTGATGGAGGAGATCTGGGGCGAGAACGTCCCGCGCAGCGCCGCCACCACCCTGCAGACCTACATACTCCAGCTGCGCCGCAGGATCGCGGTGGCGCTGGAGGACGACCCGGCGCGGGAGGCCAAGGACGTGCTGATCACCCAGCACGGCGGCTATCTGCTCCAGGTGCAGCCCGGCCAGGTGGACGTCCAGGAGTTCGAGCAGCTCGCCGCGTCCGGCCGGGCCGCCTACGACGCCGGCGACGACCGCACGGCCTCCGAACTGCTGGGCCGCGCACTGAAGATGTGGCACGGCCCCGCACTGGTGGACGTGAGGGTCGGAAGCGTCCTGGAGCTGGAGGTCCTGCGCATGGAGGAGGACCGGATGGCGGCTCTGGAGCGCCGCGTCGACGCCGACCTGAGGCTCGGCCGGCACACCGAACTCGTTCCCGAGCTGCGGGTCCTGTCGGCCCGTCACCCCATGCACGAGAACTTCTGCGCCCAGCTGATGGTGGCCCTGCACCGCTCGGGCAACTCCTGGCGGGCCCTGGAGTCCTACCAGCGGCTGCGCAGCACGCTCATCGACGAACTGGGCATGGAGCCCTCGCCGAAGCTCCAGCGGCTGCACCACGCGGTGCTCTCCGGCGACCCGCAGCTCGACGCCACGGCGCACGCGGCGCGCTGACCGGCGCGGCCGGGGCGACCGGGGCGGAAGCGGCCCGGCTGCTCCAGCCGACCTCTAGGCGGCGTTCCTACGTTCGGCCGATGACGATCCTCGACGACATCACGACGAGCGCACCGGCATCGCAGGCAGCCCCGGACCAGGTGGTGGAACCCGGGCCCGACCTGCGCCGGGCCACCGCCGAACTGCTCCGGCTCAAGGAGGAGGTGGGCCGGGGCCCCGATCCGGAGGCCACCCGCCGGCAGCACGCCAAGGGCAAGCTCACCGTCCGCGAGCGGCTGGAGGTCCTCTTCGACGAGGGCACCTTCACCGAGATCGAGCCGCTGCGCCGCCACCGCGCCACCGGCTTCGGCCTGGAGGACCGCAAGCCGCACGGCGACGGTGTCATCACCGGCTGGGGCACCGTCCACGGCCGCACCGTCTTCGCCTACGCCCACGACTTCCGCGTCTTCGCCGGCGCCCTGGGCGAGGCCCACGCCGCCAAGGTCCACAAGGTGATGGACCTGGCGCGGGCCGCGGGCGCGCCGCTGGTCTCCCTCAACGACGGGGCCGGCGCCCGCATCCAGGAGGGCGTGACCGCGCTGGCCGGCTACGGCGGCATCTTCCGCCGCAACACCGCCGCCTCCGGCGTCATCCCGCAGATCTCGGTGATGCTGGGCCCGTGCGCGGGCGGGGCTGCCTACTCCCCGGCGCTGACCGACTTCGTGTTCATGGTCCGCGAGACCTCGCAGATGTTCATCACCGGCCCCGACGTGGTCAAGGCCGTCACCGGGGAGGAGATCACCCACAACGGGCTGGGCGGGGCGGACGCGCACGCCGCGACCTCCGGGGTCGCCGGCTTCGCCCACGACGACGAGACCGAGTGCCTGGAGGACGTCCGCTACCTGCTCTCCCTGCTGCCGCAGAACAACCGTGAGCTGCCGCCCGCCGTCCGCGGCGGCGACCCGGCCGACCGGCGCTGCGAGGCGCTGGCCGACCTCGTCCCCGCCGACGGCAACCGGGCCTACGACGTGCGCGCGGTGATCGAGGAGATCGTCGACGACGGCGAGTACTTCGAGGTGCACGAGGCCTGGGCGCGCAACGTGGTGTGCGCACTGGCGCGCATCGACGGCCAGGTGGTGGGCGTGGTGGCCAACCAGCCCCAGCAGCTGGCCGGGGTGCTGGACATCCACGCCTCCGAGAAGGCCGCCCGGTTCGTCTCCACCTGCGACGCCTTCAACATCCCGCTGGTGACCCTGATCGACGTGCCCGGCTTCCTGCCGGGCGTGGACCAGGAGCACGGCGGGATCATCCGCCACGGCGCCAAGCTGCTGTACGCGTACTGCAACGCCACCGTGCCGCGCGTCTCCGTCGTGCTGCGCAAGGCCTACGGGGGCGCGTACATCGTGATGGACTCCCAGTCCATCGGCGCGGACCTGACCTACGCCTGGCCGACCAACGAGATCGCCGTGATGGGCGCCGAGGGCGCGGCGAACGTCGTCTTCCGGCGGCAGATCGCCGCCGCCGACGACCCCGAGGCCACCCGGGCGGAACTGGTCGAGGAGTACCGGTCCGAGCTGATGCACCCCTACTACGCGGCCGAGCGCGGCCTGGTCGACGACGTCATCGACCCCGCCGACACCCGGCGGGTCCTGGCCCGCTCCCTGGCCATGCTCCGCCGCAAACAGGCCGACCTGCCCGAGCGCAAGCACGGCAACGTCCCGCTGTAGTGCCCGAAGGCCCCCGGAAGCGGTGGCAGCCGGCCCGTCCAGAGGGGCGCGAGTCGCCGTCTAGGGGCGGCTTCAACCATGGGGTCACCGGAAGCGGCGGCGCGTCACGAGCGGGCGGTCGCCCGGCCCGGCACCGGGGCGGCGAGGGACCGAACCCCGAACCGCCCCGGCCGCCGAAACCCTCAGCAAACGCCACGAGAGCGTCACGGACGAAGGGAACGGCAGTGGCCCGCACAGTTCCAACCGCCGGATGCCGAAAGCGGCATCCGGTCCCGTCGAAGGGGAGGTAAGCGGTGGTACGCAGAGTCGTGATCACAGGTCTGGGCGTCGTCGCCCCCGGCGGGGTCGGCGTCAAGGAGTACTGGGAGCTGCTCACCGCGGGACGCACCGCGACCCGCGCGATCTCCTTCTACGACGCCTCCCCCTTCCGCTCGCGGGTCGCCGCCGAGTGCGACTTCGACCCCGCGGCCGCGGGCCTGAGCCCGCAGGAGATCCGCAGGCTCGACCGGGCCGCCCAGTTCGCCGTGGTCTCCACCCGCGAGGCACTGGCCGACAGCGGCCTGGACGTCTCCGCCCTCGACCCGTCCCGGATCGGCACCTCGCTCGGCAGCGCGGTGGGCTGCACCACCAGCCTGGAGCGCGAGTACGTGGTGGTCAGCGACGGCGGCCGCAAGTGGAACGTCGACCACGAGTACGCGGTGCCCGAGCTGTACCGCCACTTCGTGCCCAGCTCCATGGCCGCCGAGGTGGGGCAGGAGGCCGGCGCCGAGGGCCCGGCCGCGGTGGTCTCCACCGGCTGCACCTCCGGCCTGGACTCGCTCGGCCACGCGGTCGAGCTGATCCGCGAGGGCACCTGCGACGTGATGATCGCCGGCGCGACGGAGGCGCCGATCTCGCCCATCACCTCGGCCTGCTTCGACGCCATCCACGCCACCACGCCCCGCAACGACACGCCCGAGAGCGCCTGCCGTCCCTTCGACCGGACCCGCAGCGGCCTGGTCCTGGGCGAGGGCGCGGCGATCCTGGTCCTGGAGGAGCTGGAGAGCGCCCGCAGGCGCGGGGCCCACATCTACGCGGAGATCGCGGGCTTCGCCGCCCGCTGCAACGCGTACCACATGACCGGTCTCAAGCCCGACGGCCGCGAGATGGCCGAGGCCATCGACGCGGCCCTGGACGAGGCCCGCATCGACCCGACGGCGATCGACTACATCAACGCCCACGGCTCCGGCACCAAGATGAACGACCGCCACGAGACCGGCGCCTTCAAGCGCAGCCTGGGCAACCACGCGTACGCCACCCCCGTCAGCTCCATCAAGTCGATGATCGGCCACTCGCTGGGCGCCATCGGCTCCCTGGAGATCGCGGCCTGCGCGCTGGCGATGGAGCACGGCGTCCTGCCGCCCACCGCCAACCTGCACGAGCCGGACCCCGAACTCGACCTCGACTACATCCCGCTGACCGCCCGGGAGAGGAAGACCGACACGGTGCTCAGCGTCGGCAGCGGCTTCGGCGGCTTCCAGAGCGCCATGCTGCTCGCCCGGCCGGAGAGGAGTGCCCGATGACCGCATCACCGACGGCGCCCGCGGTACGGCCCGCGGCTGCGACCGCGCCGGCCGTACGGACCACCGCGGTCGTGACCGGCCTGGGCATCGCCGCCCCCAACGGCCTGGGCACCGAGGACTACTGGAGGGCCACCCTGGCCGGCGAGAGCGGCCTGGGGCGCGTCACCCGCTTCGACCCGTCCCAGTACCCCTCCACCGTCGGCGGGGAGGTCCCCGGCTACGTCGCCGAGGAGCACATCCCCAGCCGGCTGATGCCGCAGACCGACCACATGACCCGCCTGGCGCTCACCGCGGCCGACTGGGCCGTGGCCGACGCCGGGATCGTCCCCGGCGACCTGCCCGAGTACGGCATGGGTGTGGTCACCGCCGCCTCCGGCGGGGCGGTGGAGTTCGGCCAGCGCGAGCTGCAGAACCTGTGGAGCCAGGGCAAGGAGTACGTCAGCGCGTACCAGTCCTTCGCCTGGTTCTACGCCGTCAACACCGGCCAGATCTCCATCCGCCACAAGATGCGCGGCCCCAGCGGGGTGCTGCTGACCGAGCAGGCCGGCGGCGTCGACTCCATCGGCCACGCCCGCCGCCACGTCCGCAAGGGCGTGCCCGTGGTCGTCACCGGCGGCGTCGACGCGGCCCTGTGCCCCTGGGGCTGGGTCCCGCAGATCGCCTCCGGTCTGATGAGCACCGAGTCCGACCCCTCCCGCGCCTATCTGCCCTTCTCGGCGGAGGCGAGCGGATACGTGCCGGGCGAGGGCGGGGCGATCCTCATCGTGGAGGACGCCGAGTCCGCCCGGGAGCGCGGTGCCGAGCACGTCTACGGCACCGTCGCCGGCTACGCGGCCACCCTCGACCCCGCGCCCGGCAGCGGACGGCCGTCCGCGCTGCGCCGGGCCGCCGAGAACGCCCTGGCCGACGCCGGAGTGACCCCCTCGGACGTCGACGTCGTCTTCGCCGACGCGGCGGGCACCCCCGAGCTGGACCGGGCCGAGGCGAAGGTGCTGGAGGAAGTCTTCGGTGCCCGCGGCGTACCGGTCACCGCGCCCAAGAGCATGACCGGGCGGCTGCTCGCCGGAGGCGCCGCGCTGGACGCGGCCACCGCGCTGCTGGCGCTGCGCGACGGCGTCATCCCGCCGACCGCGGGTGTCGCCGAGGCCGACCCCGGCCACCGGATCGACCTGGTCACCGGCGCCCGCGAGGCCGACCTGCGCACCGTGCTGGTGCTGGCCCGCGGCCACGGAGGCTTCAACGCGGCGCTCGTCCTGCGCCGCGCCGACTGAGCCGCGCCGACCGAGCCTTACCGACCGAGCCGCGCCGACCCGGCCGGTCCCGCCGGCCCCCGACCCCCCACCCCCCACACACGCACCGCCGCATCCACGCACACCACAGAGAGGAACCAACATGTCCACGACCACCACGAAGACCGAGGTGACCCTGGCCGACCTGACCCGGATGCTGCGCGAGAGCGCCGGCGAGGAGGAGGGCGTGGACCTGGACGGCGATGTCCTGGACACCCCGTTCATCGACCTCGGCTACGACTCCCTCGCCCTGCTCCAGGTCATCGGCCAGATCCAGCGCGAGTACGGGATCGCGATACCGGACGACGCGGTCGTCGACGCCGAGACCCCGCACGCCCTGCTGGACCTCATCAACTCCGGCCAGGCCTCCCCCGCCTGAGCCGGCCCCGGGCCGCCCTGCCGAACGCTCTCCGGCAGGGCGGCCGCCCCGGCTCTCCGCACCCCGCCCTCCCGCACCTCCCGTCCCGTCCGGCACCGGGCACCCGACACCCGACACCCGCCGTCCGCCGCCAGCCGTCCGCCTCCCGCTTTCCGAAGCCATCCGCCGCCGGGGATCCGGCCGCCGACAGGAGGGCCCATGCCGCTCACCGAACACACCGCCGTGGTCCGCAGACTCGTGGTCAGCACCAAGGGCGCGCCGGCCGGGGAGGCCGGCCGCGGCGAACCGGTCACGGCCACCGCCGCCGCCGTCTCCGCGGTGCTGCGCGCCTTCGGCCGCTCGCCGGAGGACCTGCCCGCGCGTACGGCCGTCTTCGTCGGCGCCGCCCGCACCGCCGCGGGCCTGGGCGCGGAGCACGAGGGCTTCCCCGTGCACACCGCCTCCTCGCCCGGCCGCGCGCTGCGCCGGGCGCACCGCGAACTCCTCGCCAAGAACGTCGACCTCGCACTCGTCGCCGGATTCGGCGAGCCCCGGTCGGAGGCGGTCACCGTCCACGCCGTGCGGCGCGCGGCCGAGGCCGTCGCGGACGGCGACCGCGTGCTGGGTGTACTGGACGTACCGGACGCCCCCGGCACCCTCGACGCATCCGACGACGAACCCGTGGTCCGCCCCCTGCGGCACGGCGGCCGGAGCACCGATCCCGGCGGCGTACGGCTGCTGCTGTGGTCCGGCCGGGACGAGGCCGACGAGGCCCGGGTGCGCGGTGAGCTGCGCCCCATGGTCGACCGGCTCTTCCCCGAGGCCTTCCCCGTCCTGCCCACCGCCGTGCCCTGCGGACAGGAGCCCGGCCCGGTGCGCGCCGCGGCGGTCACCACCGCCGACCGGGCCGCCCGGGCGGTGCTCGGGGCCAAGGCCGTGGCCACCGGCCGCCCCCGCCCGGTCGCCCTCCTCTTCCCCGGCCAGGGCTCCCAGCACACCGCGATGGCGGCCGGGCTGTACGGCCGGGAGCCGGTGTTCACCGCCGCCATGGACGCCGTGCTCGACCTGTTCGGCGAGGACGGCGAGGACGTCCGGGCCGACTGGCTGGCCGACGGGACCACCCGCACGCCCGCGATCGACATCGACGACGTGCGCCGCGCCCAGCCGCTGCTGTTCGCCGTGGACTACGCGCTCGGCCGCACCGTCCTCGGCTGGGGCGTGCGTCCCACCGCCTTCCTCGGCCACAGCGCCGGCGAACTGGTCGCCGCGGTCTTCACGGGCGTGGTGTCGCTGCCGGACGCCGTCGGCATGATGCGCGAGCGGGTGCGGTACGCGGTGGAGATACCGCCCGGCGGGATGCTCGCGGTCGCCGCCTCCGAGGAGGAACTGCGCCCGTACCTGCGCGGCGACGTCGCCATCGCCGCGGTCAACGCGGGCCGGCAGACCATGCTGGCCGGCTCCCGCGCGCCGCTGGACGAGGTGGCGGCGCGGCTGCGCGCCGACGGCCACACCGTCGTCGCCGTCCCCGCCACCAGCCCGTTCCACTGCCCGGCGATGGCGCCGGCGTCCGAGGCCGTCGAGCGCGCCTACCGGGGCGTACGGCTGCGCCCGCCCGCGCTCCCCCTCTACTCCGGCTACACCGGGGGCCCGCTCGGCCCCGACGACGCCCTGCGGCCGGACTTCTGGGCGCGCCAGCTCACCGACACCGTGTACTTCAGGCCCGCGCTGGACGAACTGCTCGCGGCCGACGACATGCTGCTGGTCGAGGCGGGTCCCCGGCAGACGCTCACCGCGTTCGCCCGCCGCCACCAGGCGGTGCGGCTGAAGGCCAGCGCGGTTGTGCCGATGCTGCCGGCCCGCCCCGGCGGCCCGGAGGAGGACCGGCGGTCGGTGCTCACCGCCGCGGCCCGGCTGTGGGAGGAGGGGCACGCTCTGGACCTGGACGCGGTGAGCCGCCTGTGGAACTGGAGCGCCGACGCCCCGCCCGCGCCGGAGGCCCCCGGCCAGGAGGCTTCCGCGGCGGACGGCCGCTCCGGGGGGCGCCGGCCCCTGACGGCCGTATGAGCACCCGTACGGCCCCGGCGAGCGTCTGGTGGGGCGTGTACCGGTCGCTGGCCGCGGCGGGGAACACCTGGACGCCCCCGCCCCACCTCGTCCTCCCGGCGCCCGGCCACCACGGCTGGCTCCTCCCCGACGTCCCCGGCGTCCCCAGCGCCTCCGGTGCCCCCAGCGCCCCTGGCACCCCCGGCCTTCACGGCGTCCCCCGGCCGGCGGAGCGCCCGCGGACGTAACCCGAACGGCTCCCGACCGCAGGACACCGGGAGCGTGCGCCTCCAGCCTGGCTGTGTAGAGGTGGGCCCGGACGGGCCGGGGTGCTCGGCCGATCGCGTGGCCGGCGCTGTCGCTCGCTGGAGGTGCCGGATGCCGCAGGTGCGGGTGTACGTGTCCATACCGCTGCCGGTGGAGGAGGTGTTCGGGCGCCTGGCCGACGGGTGCGGGCTGGCGGCCTGGCACTCGGGCGTGGTCTCGGCGCGCCGGGTGGATTCGCGGGAGGGGGAGTACCGGTACCGGTTCCCGGGGCGGCGGCGGGAGTGCCTGCTGCGCCGGGTGGTGTGCGAGCCGCCGGCGCGGGTGTCGTTCGAGGGGCAGCGGATGTGGACGCCGCTGGGATGGCAGGTGCCGCGGTTCGACTTCCGGCTGTGGCCGTGGGAGGGGGGCGGATGCCGGGTGGAGGTGGGGGTGCGGTGTGCGCTGGGGGGCGCGATGGTGCTGCTGTGGCCGGTGGTGGCGTGCGGCTGGCGGCGTGATCTGCCGGCGGACGCGCAGGCGCTGTACGAGCGGCTGACGGGTGCGGGGGAGCGGGAGGCGGAGGCGGCCGTGACCGCGGCGGGCTCCGGGGCGGGCGGCGGCCCGGCCGGCGGCGACTCCGGTCGGGACCCCGCCGGGGCGGCCTGGGACCGGGGCGCCGGTCCGCTGCCGTCCGCGTCCCCCCGTCCGCCCCGCTCCGCGCGCCGCTTCCGCTTCCCGGCCCCGAACGGCTGACCGTCCCGGACGGCTCCGCTCCGTACCGCCCCGTACCGTCCGGCCGCCCCGGACCGCCGTACCGCCCCGGACGGCCGGGCGGTACGGATAGGGTGCGGCCGGGGGCACCGAGACGGCCCGGGGGGATGCATGCCGTTCACGCTCAGCCACGCCGCCGCCGTGCTGCCGGGGATCCGCGCGGACGGGAGGGGGCGGGGGCCGCTGGTGGCGTCCGCGCTGGTCGCCGGGACGCTGGCCCCGGACACGCTGTACTACGCGGCCAGCGCCGACCCGCGGATCATGCGGCTGGGCGGGTACACCCACTCGGCGCTCGGCACGGTCACCGTGGACGTCCTGCTCGCGGCGGTGCTGCTGGGGGTGTGGCTGCTGCTGCGGGAGCCGCTGCTGGCCCTGCTGCCCGAGAAGGCGCGGGGGCGGGCGTACGCGCTCACCCGCGGCCGTCCCTGGCGCGGCCGGCCGCTCGCCGCCCTCCTGGCGTGGTGCTGGGTGTCCGCGGCGCTGGGGGCCGCGACCCACGTCCTGTGGGACTCGTTCACGCACATGGACCGGTGGGGCGTGCGGTGGATCTCGGTGCTGGAGGAGCGGGTGCTGGGCGTGCCCCTCTACCACCAGCTCCAGTACGGCGGTTCCGCAGTGGCCCTGGTGGCCGTCGCGGCCTTCCTGGTCCGGGCGTGGCGCCGGCTGCCCCACTCCCCGGCGCCCGCGCTGCCCGTGTTCTCCGTCCTGCCCGCGCGCGGGCGGGCGGGCGCGGCGGTGCTGCTGGGCGCGGCGGCGGTGGCGG